>JAJZNH010000208.1:0-1128 GCA_021811745.1 Acidobacteriota bacterium | reverse complement strand
TGCGCTTCCATATCCGCCGGCCAGCCAGAAAGGCACGCCCAGCGTCCGCAATTCTTCAATGTTGACCCGGTCGCGCTCGCCATAGAGCGGTTCGCCCGCGGTATTCAGTTGAAGCTTGCCGCGGGGCGGCGCATTATGTCCGCCGGCTATCGGGCCTTCGATGACAAAGCCGTCGACGCGGCCGCTGGCCCGGCGCAGCATGGTGGTGGCCAGCGTGTTGGAGGAGACGATGGCAAGGAACCGCGGGCGGTGCAACTCCGGCAAGGGGCTCTCGGCATACTCGGCTGGATCGAGCTGCATCAGCGTGTCTGTTTCCTGAACGGCGCCTGTGATGGAAAGCTTGTATTCGGCGGCACGGTGCGCGGCGAAGGCGTCGAGCACGCCGGGAATGTGAAGCGGAATGCCGGCGCCCATCAACACATAGCCCACGCCGGCCAGCATGGCGCCGTAAATCGAGGGCAGATGCGGTATCTGCACCTTCTCAAGAAAATTGATTCCTACCGGGTTCTTGTGTCCTTCACGCGCCAGGAAGACTTCAACGAAGTTGGCGACCATGCAGAGTTCAACAAGCTTGCGCGTATCGCGGCGCTGGTGCATGGGCAGGACGGGATAGGGCGCGCCGGCGGGCTTGCCGCCCGGGACAAAATATTCCTGCCAGATGCGGCGGGCCATCTCGGGAAACGGAAAGGCGTCGAGACCGCGGCGCATGTAGCCGCCTTTATCGCCGTCGGCGAGACGGCGGACAAAAAGGGAATCAAGCGCCGTCCCGGAGACTACGCCGAGCTGCCCGAGCTTGGAGACGGCCTGGGCCAGGCGCCAGTTAGACACGCCGATACCCATACCGCCCTGAATGATTTTAGGAAACTGCATTCTTTATTCTTTCACAATTTGCCTTGAATGAGGATTTTAATCCAAGATTTGATGGCTGGCATCAAGAAAAATCAGTAAATTCCTCCCATAGGGTGGTTCCGGAGTGGTCTTCGGGCGGATTGGGCCCTAAATCCTTTCGCGCAGGAAGCTGATCACATGGTCGGCCTGGACTACGCCAGCCATGCGGTTCTGGTCATCCACAACCGGGAGCGAATGCAGATTGTACTTGTCGAAGAGCTCGGCCAGATCATTCTGCTT
>JAJZNH010000376.1:2003-4499 GCA_021811745.1 Acidobacteriota bacterium | reverse complement strand
CCGGTGACGCGGGCACCACCCCTCCGCCCACGCCAATTCCGCCCACGCCAATATCGATACCTCGAAAACGGCGCATTTATGGACTTGCGGCGCTCGGGTTAACCGCGCTGCTGCCGGCGCTGGTGTGGATCGCCAGCCATCGTAAAGTGCGGGCTCTGCCGTCTGGCTCGATCCTCGCCGTCCTTCCCTTTGAGAACCGGACCTCAAACAACGATCTGTTAGCCGATGAGCTGACCGACGGTCTCATCTCCGACCTGGGAAGAATCGGGAAGATTCAGGTCATCTGCGAGCCTTCAATGTTGGCCTTCAAAGCCCGCAATCTCCCCTTGCCGCAGGTCGCCGCCCAATTACACGCCTCGCTCGTCCTCCAGGGCTTCGTCAGCCAATCGGACAATCAAATCCAGGTCACCGTGAATCTCGTGAACCCCGCCAAGGAAGCGCCTCTGTGGAGTGCGGCCTATACGAACAGCGGCGGCAGCTTACTCGCTTTTCAGAATGCCGTCGCCTCCAAAGTGGCTATCGGCGTGACGCGCCGCGTCACCGGCTCGGCGCCATCGATGGTCTTCCCTTTGGGAGCCGCCGATCCAAGAGCCATGCGCGCTTATCTCACCGGACTGTCCTATTTGCAGCGGTACGATGCGCCGGGCCTGAAAAAGGCCATCTCCTGCTTTGGCCAAGCCATCGCTATTGATCCCAGGTATGTCCCCGCCTACGCTGGCATGGCGGAATCTTATGACCTGATCGCCAGCCTCGGCGTCTTTTCAAGTGCCGACTCCTTCCAACGAGCCAAAGCCACTGCGCGCATTGCCCTTACCCTCGATCCCTCTTCGGCGTCCGCCTACAATGCGCTGGCCTTTGCCACCTGCCGCCGGGATTGGGACTTCCCCCGCGCTGAGCACTACTTTCGAAAGGCCATCGAGCTGAATCCCGACAATGCCCTCGCCCACCAGTGGTATGGGAACTTCCTTGCCGACATGCTCCGCTTCGACCAGAGCCTTGCCGAGTTCCGTAAGGCCGATGAGCTTGATCCCCTCTCCCCGATGGCGGGCAGCGATCTGGCCGACGGCTACCTCGATGCCGGCCGACTGGCCGAGGCTGGCGCGGAACTCAAGCGCGTCCTCGACCTTTATCCTGACTTCGTTCCCGCCGATCTTTTTCGCATCCGGCTCTATTTGCGCAAAGGCGATCTAGCCGCCGCCGAAGTCGAAGCTAGAGTCTATTTCCAGCGCACCGGCAACGAAACTCCTTGGAGAACGATCGAGGTTCAGCGCCTGGTCGCCGCCGGAAATCTGCAGCAAGCCCGCGATGCAGTACGCAGCCTGCTCGCCGGAGCAAACGCCCCTGTCTTCGATTCCTATCGAGCAGCCCGGCTCTTCTTTGCCACCGGACAAAAGGAGGCCGGTTACCGCGCTTTGGAGCAAGCGTACCGCGAACGATCCTGGCGCATGGTAGCGTTGTTGGTCGATCCGGGCTTTGCATCGGTGCGCAATGAGCCGCGCTTCCGCGCCTTGGCTCGGCGCGTGGGCCTGCCTGTTGCCGGTGATCTTCCCCCCGTGAAAATGCAAAGTCGCGCCTCTTGACTAGAAGCTGTTAACGGACCCTAGTCCGCCGTCATTTCCCTGCCCTTTGCCTCGCGGCCCAGCATCGCCAAACCAGCCAGCACCAGCGCCACCACCACTACCGTAATCGCCAGCACCGCCGGATAGTTGTGCCAGTGCTCGGCCGCCAGCGCCTGCCCCGCGCCGTTCCACGAGGTGATGAGCGCGCCAAGCGTATAGGCCAGGCCCGGTGCGGTGGCCCGCACCGGACCCGGTGATAACTCGGTGAGGTAGGCCGGAACCACTCCCCACGCCCCTTGCACCATGAACTGCATCAGCACCGCACCAATGCCCAACATGAGGGCCGTGTGTCCGAATGCGTACAGCGGAATCACGGGGATGGACAAAAGCGCCGCCGTCACAATGGCCGGCTTGCGGCCCCAATATTCCGAAAAGGCACCGAAGACAACTCCGCCGCCGATGGAGCCCAAACCATACAGCACGCCGATCAATCCGATGGTTTCCGGCGTGAGCTTTGCGTGCACCGCCAGAAACGTCGGATACAAGTCCTGGGTGCCGTGCGAAAAGCTCATAAAGGCCGTCATCAGCAGCACCAAAAACAGAAACGTGGGCAGAAACTCCCTGAGATGCGGCGGAATTATAGGCGCGGCCGAAACGCCCTTCAAACGCGCACCCGACTTGCGCTCCTTTTCTCCGGCCAGCCATACCGGCGACTCCGGCACGCGCGCCCGCACATAGAGTGTCAGGGCGGCCGGTAGGGCGCCCAACACAAACAATCCCCGCCAGCCGATGCGCCCAAAAAATAGCGCGAAGGCCGCCGAGGCCAGTATCGACCCGAGCGCGTATCCCTCCTGCAAAACGCCGGAGACAACGCCGCGGCCCTCCTTCGGTAGGGTCTCGAAGGCCAGCGCCGCGCCCACGCCCCATTCGCCGCCCA
>JAJZNH010000376.1:0-1993 GCA_021811745.1 Acidobacteriota bacterium | reverse complement strand
CAAAACCGTAAAACGCACGCAATACCAGCAAGACATTGAGCGTCGGCGCAAAGGCACAGGCCAGCTCAATCAGCGAAAAGCTCAGAATGTTGATCATCAGTACCGGGCGGCGGCCGCAGCGGTCAGCCAAGACACCAAAAACAAGAGCTCCCACCGGCCGGAAAAGCTGGGTGAGAAAAACCGCCTCCATGATCGCCGAGGGTTCCGCATGGAACTCCCCTGCAATCGCCTTCACACAAAAGATGAGCAGAAAAAAATCGAGACTATCGAGCGACCATCCCAGAAATGCAGCCAGAAAGACGCGGCGCTCTACGGGCTTGAGCCGCTGCAGATCGTTCCAAAGGGACATGCACCGGAGGATAGCAGACCTCAGGCACACCCTGGCGGACCAGCCTGCCCCCTCGATAGCATCTCTCCTTTAGGTCTATCGTGAAACCTCGAATCTCAAGTGTCGTGCTTTCCTCAGGCAATTGCAGCCTTGCCCACCCCTCTGAGCGCTGCATTGGAAGGAGAATGGCCCGAGCAACCTGTGGCGCACGTCAGTTATGACAGGGCATGGCGTCCGGCGCGCCGATGGACAAAGAGAATTGGCAGGGCATTGGCCCCTGAGGAACGCTATTCAAACTTTCAGACGTTCATGCTGACTCTTAGCGCGTCATCCATCCCCGCCTACGGACCGTCAAGAGCGCCCAGGGAAAGATCCAGAACAGAAAAAAGAAGGAAAAATATTCGTAGACCACACCGTAGATTACATCGAGCGATCGCTCGCTGCGCAAATAGTAAAGGGAATAGAAAAATGACATCAGGCCGATGGCTACAAGCATTCTGGGCAGAACCAGCACCCCGCTCAGAAGGGCCAATGCCAACAGCGACAGTGAAAGGAACATCACCGGATAGCGCATGTTGGTGATGGTTGAATCGAACAGCGCGATGAGCCGCGCGGCCGGGGGACGCTTCCAGACAATAGCGGCGAAGCGCAACTCCTCGCGGATAAAGCTCCGGTTCCAGCGCAGCAGCATCTTGGTCAGCTGGCGATAGTGGGTGGGCACGACCGTGAGCACAACCGCCCTGCGCTGGTAGACGCTGTCAAAGCCGAGGCTCATGATGTCGTTGGTTAGCGCGCGGTCTTCGCCGATGGTGGCTTGGGCGCCCAGAAAGCGCTGCTTCAGCCACCGCTCCAGCACCTTCTTCACAGCGCTGGCGCGATAGGCGGAGAGCGCGCCGGGACTGCAATAGACGGTTCCGAATGTCGATTGGTAGGCGCGCAAAAAATCGAACGCCAGGGTAAAGCGCACATGCAGCATGCGCGGAATGATCCCCTCGGCGCGGTTGTAAACCAGGACTTTGCCGGCCACTACGCCCACCTGTTTTGAGGCAAACGGCCCGGCCAGCGCCAGCAGCGCGTCGGGCGAGACGACGCTGTCTGAGTCCACGGTCACAAAGACTTCTCCGCTGCCGATGCGGAAGCCCGCCGCCAAGGCCTCGCGCTTGCCGCGGTTGCGATCCTGCCGCAACGCCCGCACCCGGGTTCCGTGGCGCGCGACGGCGCGCTGGATGTGCTCCCAGGTGTCGTCCTTGCTGCCATCGTCCACTACGATGATCTCCAACTGCTCGGGCGGATAGTTCGCCTCCGCGATCGAGTCAATCGCTTTGGAAACCATCGCGCCCTCGTTGTACGCGGGAATGACGACCGTCATGCGCGGAGCCGTCTTCAGGGTCGCCGGCGTGGGCGGCCGGTAGGTAAACCACAGCAGCGTGCGGAAGACCAGCAACAACGTACCCATCATGAACCACAGAATGCTGGGCCGGACCAGGGTGGCGCTGATGCCGTGGATCTCCGCCAACCGGTAAAGAGGAGAAAAGACCTGCGCCCGGATGCTCACGTAAGCCATGAGGCCAAGGCCCAGGACGATGACCAGTCGCAGCACGTGATCCCATGCATCGCGTCCCGCCTCGGGCGGCAACCGCATCCAGCGCAACCCTTCTTGATCCG
>JAJZNH010000785.1 GCA_021811745.1 Acidobacteriota bacterium | reverse complement strand
CCGCCGCCTCTTCGAGACCGAGGGCTGCCACGGCTGCCACAAGCTGAACGGGGTGGGCGGCAGCATCGGCCCCGACCTCAGCGAAGAGGGCGCCAGCGAGCGATCGCCGGAGTGGCTGGAACAGCACTTCCTCAATCCCGCCGCGGTCTCTCTGGGCTCGGCCATGCCCAACTTCCACTTCACCCGGGAACAGGCGCGCGCTCTCACCTATTACATGCTTTCGCTCACCAACCAGCAGATGGGGACCTATTACTCGAGCTTCAACCTGATTCCCAGCGGTGCATACGGCCGCCAGCTCTTCGTCCAGAAAGACTGCATCGTCTGCCACTCGATCGGCGGTGTAGGCGCCAAGACCGGTCCCGATCTGCTCGGCGTCACCAACCGCCATTCGCCCGAGTGGCTCGATGAGCAGCTCGTCGATCCGCAGAACGTCTACCCGGGAAGCTCGATGCCCGAGTTCGACCTCGATACGAACGCGCGTAAGGCGCTGGTGGCGTTTCTCGCCACCGCCACAGCGGACGATGCCAAGGAGATTCTCAGCGGGAAGAGCCACGCGCTGAGTCCCGAAGATGCCGCCATTGCCGCGGGCAGCCTCGACTTTGGCCGTTTCGGCTGCGCGGGCTGCCACGGCGCCAGCCTGCAGGGCGGAGTGCCCAACCCCAACGCGCAGGGCGGGCAGGTTCCCTCGCTGCTGCACCTCTCCAGCGACTATGCCAAGGAGGAGGTCGTGGAGATCATCCGCAACGGCCGCATGCCGCCTCTGGACAACACCAAGGGGCCTACGCCGCCGCTCTACATGCCAGCATGGAAGAACATGCTCAGCAACGAGGACATCCACCAGATTGTCGAATTTCTATGGTCGAAACAGGAAAAGTCGAGCGATAGCTGGTAATTCCTCAGAGCCTGTTTACGATCGATGGGCGTGTTGTGGCTGGGTATCCGCGCAGCCAGAGCGCCTTTCCCTCTTGCCGACTCCGACCCAGCCGCGAAACTGATACCCTGAAGTCATGAAATTCGGTGTACTTGTGTTTCCCGGTTCCAACTGCGATCACGACACGTACCACGTGATCGCGGAAATCGCCCACCAGCCGGTGACCTTCCTCTGGCACGACCAGGAAGACCTCGGTAATGTGGACGCGGTGCTGGTGCCGGGCGGCTTCGCTTACGGCGATTACCTGCGCACCGGCGCCATCGCCCATTTCTCGCCGGTCATGCAGTCGGTCAAGAAGTTTGCCGCCGCGGGCGGCCTGGTGCTGGGCATCTGCAACGGATTTCAGATCCTCACGGAAGCCGGCCTGCTGCCCGGCGCGCTGATGCGCAATGCCGGCCTCAAGTACATCTGCAAGCAGGTGCATCTGCGCTGCGAAACCGCCAACAGCCCCTTCACCAATCAGCTCCAGCGCGGCCAGGTGCTGCAGGTGCCCATCGGCCACATGGAGGGCAACTATTTTTGCACGCCGGAAGATCTGGCGCGCCTCGAAGAGGAAGACCGCATTGCGTTCCGCTACTCCACGCCCCAGGGCGCCATCACCCCGGAAGCCAATCCCAATGGCTCGCTGAGCAACATCGCCGGCATCCTCAGCGAAAAACGCAACGTGCTGGGCATGATGCCGCACCCCGACCGGTCCAGCGAGCAGCTCCTGGGCTCGGCGGACGGCTGGAAGATCTTTGCCTCAATGCTTTCGGCCATGGCCGCTCATTGAGGCGCCGCAGAGGTCAGCGCACGTATTGATTGATATTCATCACCACCTCATCTACGGCGTGGACGACGGTTCGCCGGATCTGGAAACCTCGCTGGCCATGGCTCGCGAAGCGGCCGGCGAGGGCGTCACGCGCATCGTCTGCACCCCCCATGCCAGCGAGGCCTATCCCTACAAGGCCGATCTGATCCAGGAGCGCCTTGCCGAACTGCGCGCTCTGCTCGCCGGCACCATCGAGCTCAGCCTGGCCTGCGACTTCCACATGAACGTCGATAATGTCGCCGAGGCTCACGACCATCCGCACCGTTACTCCATCGACGGCAAAGGCTACCTGCTCATCGAGTTTCCCGGCCTGGTGATTCCCCCGGGCATGGAGCAGGCCATGTTCGCCCTGCGCTCGGTGGGCTACACGCTCATCGTTACCCATCCCGAGCGCTACCCGGCCCTGCTGCGCGAGCCCCAGATGCTGGCCGAATGGATGCGGCAGGAATGCCTGGTGCAGGTCACGGCGGGCTCCCTCTACGGCCGCTTTGGCCGCGCCGCCGAAGCCTTCTCCAATGAGCTGCTGGAACGCAACTGGATTCACTTTATCGCCACCGACGCCCACCACCCCAAGCATCGGCCCCCTCACCTGAAACGCGCCTATGAGTATGTGTCCGAACGCGCCGGCGCGGAAACTGCCGAGCGCCTCTTCGTCACCAATCCGCATGCCGCAGTCGAAGGCGTGCCGATGCCGCCCCAGCCTGAGCCCGCGGGCCTGTGGGAAGACGCGCCGCTCAAGTTTCACCTCGGCCCCAGTACGGAGGGTCCGCGAGCCACTCGCCCCGGCACGCAGAACCCAGGCGACGACCCCGGCGCAAAAAGCTTCTGGAAACGGCTGTTTTCGAAGTCCTGATTCGAGGGGACAGGTCCGCCTCTACACCAGTCCGAGTCCGCCATCCACAGCCAGAATCTGCCCGGTGATAAAGCTTGGGCCGGTGGCGAAGAACAGTACCGCCTCGGCCACATCCTCGCCGCGGCCATTGCGCTTCATGGGCGTCTTCTCCGCAAAATGCCGGGCCCGTTCGCTGCTGTCCGTTCCTTCCGGATCGATGGAACCCGGCGCCACGCAATTTACGCTGATCTCGGGCGCAAAAGCCCTAGCCATCGCCTGCGTCAGCATGTGCAGCGCCGCCTTCGAACTGCAGTAGTGCGCGTGCTCCGGCCAGGCATGCAGCCCGCCCAGCGACCCGATGTTGACGATCCGCCCCTGTGTGGCGCGCAGATGCGGCAGGGCCGCGCGCGACACCAGGAACGGCCCGCGCGCATTGGTGGCGAACACCGCGTCCCACTCGCTCACGGCGATCTCTTCCAGCGGCGCGCTCACAAATACAGCGGCGTTATTGATGAGCAAGTCGAGCCGGCCAAACACCGCCACGCAGGCGTCCACCGCGCGCTGAACGGAATCTTCCCCGCGCACATCGCATTCGACCGCCAGCGCGCGTCCCCCCAGGGCTTCAATCGCGTGTGCGGTCTGCGCAGCTTCGTTCTGGGAGGTGCGATAGGTCAGCGCCACGTCGGCGCCGGCGCGCGCCAGTCCCAGAGCGATCGCGCGGCCGATGCGGCGCGCGCCCCCCGTCACCAGAGCCGACTTGCCGTGCAACGAGGAACTGGGCATAGCGGGTGCGATAGGCCGCGGCGGCCGCATCACTTCGACTGCTGCTGATTCGGGTCCGGCGCTTTCTCCTGGGTGCCGCTGCCCGAGCCGCCTCCCGGCCCGTTGCCCGTCCCTTTGCCAGAGCCGTTCCCGGATTTCTCCCCGTTGCCGTTCGACGACTTATCGTTCTTGTAGATCGAGTACTCTGAGACCGGGCGGCTGAGCTTCACTTCCATCGTCATTTCGGCCTTGTCGACTTTGTAGTCCTGGCCGTAAGTCTGGAAGCCCCGGGCAAGCACCTGCAGGCGCACCGTGTCGCCGATTGGAATCACGTCGATCATCGCCTTGCCTTCTCCGTCGGTCTTCAACTCCATCCCGCCCCGGTCGTGGTCACCTTCAATGGGATGGAAGATTACCGAGGCATTCTCGATGGGCTTGCCGTTGTCGGCCTTCAACACCGTCACCGTAATCGTCGAAGCGGGCGGCGGCGCCTTGTACTTGCGGCCCCGGCGGTTGCTGCTCCCCTGGGCGTGAACAGCAAAAGCACTTAACACCAGCCCCAGGCCGGCAAACAGTACGCAAATTCGAAAGGTTGTACGGTGCAGCATGGCTTTGATTGTAAGCCATAACGCAAGCGGCGCAGGCTGGGGGATCGAGGGATCAATTCGGCCTGACGAGCCTCTGGAGCAAACCACAACCGCAGCGCCTGCCCCGCGGGGCCGCTCCGTAAGACACGAGGATGCCGTACTTCTCCAGGGGCTCCAGGAGCGCTGCTGCTTAGACTTTCGGAAAATAATTTAAATTGTATTAGTGCGATACACTCAAATTTCCACTGGGTCCCTCTTGACAACGCCGCCCAGTTTCCCTATTGTTAGCAATTGGAAGGCGAGACTGCTAGCACTGTGCCGGGCGAACTGCTCATCCGGCGCTTCCCGGCCCGCAACGGCCGGCGCACTCCCTGAATTTTCATCCCACTCAATTCCCGCGAAACGGGTCTCCCCGGATCGCGTTCGAAGGAGAAACGAAGCAATGGCAGCAACATCCGTAAGCACCACTTTCACCCCGCTCCACGACCGGATTCTGGTCCGCCGGATCGAGGAGACGGAAACGGTTCGGGGCGGCATCATCATCCCCGACTCCGCCAAGGAAAAGCCCCAGGAAGGCGAA
>JAJZNH010000543.1 GCA_021811745.1 Acidobacteriota bacterium | reverse complement strand
CTCATCACGACCAGGCGATCGGAGAGGCGCGTAATCTCTTCGAGCACAACACGCTGATTCACGTCGGGATCGCGCAGCACCGTATGCAGCGTGGTCACCAGAGGCATTTTCAACTTCCGAAGCAAAGCGAGAATATGCCCGCCTGCCGGCCCGCCGTAGATGCCGTATTCATGCTGCAGGCAAACAAGGTCGTTGCCATTGAAGTTGAGGAAATCCGCGGCCCGCACGTAGGAAGCGCAATCTTCCTGTTCAAGCTCAAGACGCACTTGCGGAGGGTAATCGTAGCGCGATCCCGGATCATTGACCGGAATCGTAAAGAGCCGCCCTTCCCCATACTCTGTCGTCAACGCGGTACCCAGGTCGGCCGTAAATGTGGCAATGCCGCACTCTCGCGGCAGATAATTGCCGATAAAGCCAATGCGCGTCGGCAATGGTAGGTCGCAGCGGTTCGACCCGACTAGCGCAAGCGCCGCCGGTTCGGCCCCCTCGGCCCCGTCCTTGCGATGCGTTGATTCCGTTAACGACATGACGCCTTGCCCTTCCTTCTATCCGTTCAAGTGCACAGGCCCGCCGCACAATGCCTATTCGGACACCGCCGCCTGGCTCAGGGTTGGGATCTCATCCGACGCGGTGCCTGGTCTATCTCCTGTTTGCCGTCTGCGCCAGCGTCTCGTCGCAAGCTTCCCGCAACGTGTGTCGCTGGATCTCGCGTGGCTGGAATCCCGCATCGGCGACGTGTAAACCCGGATACTCTACGACTCCAACGGAATCGCCTTCTGCGGTATGAAATGGCCGCACGATCCTTGAATGCGTACGCTTCACAGTATGGTCGCCGGCATCGCCCTGTCTTCGCCCAAACGATCTTCGCTAACAGGAGCCCTGCAACCCCAGAAAGCGCCATCCGGGATCACCCGTCGTTCCTTGTCACCCAGGCTGGACAGGGCAGATCTTCCACAAGCATTCACGCCTCGCCAATGGGTTCCCCAGCCGGTGCCAGGCCATTCGATAAGCGGACCCTTTGCTTCCCTCAAGCGGAATGCAGTTCCACGCCTGCGCATCTCTCAATCCTGTCGGTGCCTTCGAACCATGGAACCGATCTAGCAACCGACGACAACAGGGGAACTCCCAAAGAGCGAAAGGTTCGTGTGCAAGCTCTCTCAAAATCTGGCGCTTCCCCTTCTCAGGTGCACCGCTGGACCCCGGAAAGACCAGCCGTATCCGGCTGGCCTTCCGGCGGGCCCAGATGGAACGCCTTGCCGCAACGGGCACAAAAAAGGTGACGCCTTACCGAGTCCTTCTTGCTACGCCCATCACAGCTCCAATACTTTCGGTTACATGCTCACCAGATAGATGCCTGTGGTTGAAGAGGCAAGAACCATGGTCGCCACAGTAAGCTAGCGTAGGCTACCAGTCGTTACGTTCGCTGGACTTCCAATTGCATCGCCCGATACCACCAATTCCACTCTCCGGTTCTCTTGCCGGCCAGTTAAGTCATCATTCGAGGCTACCGGCGAAGCTTCGCCATACCCCTCTGCTGTCACAGAGCTGCCAACCACGCCCTCTTCTACCAGGTAATCGCGTACAGCGTCCGCTCGACTCTCAGACAACGTCTGATTCCTCTCATTGCTGCCGACATTGTCCGTGTAGCCGCCCACTGCGATGTTCAGGCTGGGGTACGCAATCAGAATTCCGGCTACCTTGGCCAGTTTCTCCTTTGCGCCCGGCGTCAATGCGTACTCCCCGGTAGCAAACAGCACATCGGACATACTCACAATCAGACCGCGTGCACTATCGCGAGTCTCAAGTACCTTGTTTAGCCGCGCGGACAACTGCGCCCGCAGAACCGCCTTTTCACTATCTGCTTGTTGCATAGTCTGCATCGCCATAGCCCGCGATTGATCGGCATCGGCTTGCGCCGCGTTGATCGCCACTGCCGATGTCACCTGATTCACCGCCATCTCGGTCTGCGCCTCTACCGCATCAGACTGGGCTTGCTCCTTTTGCCTCGTCGCCTCATTCGCTTGCGCCTGCGACTGCGCCACCGCTTCCGCTGAAGCTTGGCGGGCGTTCTCCCTGCGATCCTCGCCAATCCTCTTGGCTGCAATCTCACGTGCATCTTCCGCCGTCTGCACGGTCGCACGCGACTTCAGGATCAGTTGCCTTGTATCCGTGTTGCCGTCAGTAGCATCTTCATTGGCCGTATGCATCAACTGGACGGCATGCTGATAGGTTCCGCCGGCGTACGTCTCAGCTCCTTCGGATCGCGCAATGCGCAGTGCATTCCGCGCTTCCAGGAACTCCAACGGCAACTTCGCGTCCAGCACCACTGGATCAAAAGTATAGCCCGTGGGAACGTAGCCGCCACGCTGCACCAGCTCATACTTCGTGTCCACTGCACTGCTGGCCAATCTGCCGCCTGCCGCCACCGTGTCCTCCAACACCACAACGTCGCTCGGCTGGCGAACTGCAAAATAGGGCTCCGCGGTAACAATCAGTGCAAAAGCCTGAAGATTGGTGGTTGCGGTCAGCTTGCTTCGATCATTGCTGCCCACCAGTACTTCGCCGAGGTTCACCGCTCTGCCATCCGGTGAGATCGCCCAAAGCACGTAAGTAAGATACTCCTCGCCAAATGTCTTCGGACTCTGCAAGTTCCCAAACTCCGCTTCCACTTCCATCGTGCCGCGCTTGCTCCGCACCTTGGCTGTTCCTTCAGCGGAAGGCATCAGATTGGTGCCGGCAAGACTGACCTTCGCTGTCCCTCCGCGCTGCCCGAAATTGAGAACTTTCACCGTTCGATCGGTCTGATTCATGATCGAAACGGGCATCCGGCTCACCGGATCAAGCGGAATCGAGTTCTGTGTAGGTGCCTGGGCAAACGCGCCCATGCTCAGCGCGCTTCCAATTACCAGAAAATACGAAGGTTTCAAAATATCTCCTTTAGAGAAAAAACTACTTTACCGCGTTGGTATCTGAAGAGGGCTGGCGAAGCCAGGCAGGTTTCAACCGGGCGATAGATCAATGACCAACCCGGAATTGCTTGAGGTGGTCGAATAGACCGTAGAGATTCCCGATCCACAGGACAAGGACAATGACCACCAGCCCATTGAGGATCGATTTGATCTGGCTCTGCATGGGAATAAACCTGTTCACAAGCCACAGCAACACTCCTACTGCCACAAGCGTCAAAATTACGTTGGTTAACGGCATACTTTGTTCCTCATCTCCCGTACTGCGCCCTCTGTTGGCTCAAGGCGCCCTCGGGCACGCCAGGAACATTCGGGTCACGTGTCGCACGAAGCCGTCAGAACGAAATCAGTGAATATCGGCTTCATTGTCATTGTTTCAAAACAAGGATCAAAGAACTGAGCTAAACAGCACACCACGGAGGAGCGTCCAACTTAGCCGGGCGAGCGGCGCTCAGCCTGTATTTGGCTCAGGTTGCAGGCAGTCCCCGCCATTTGCAGCCTCGTTCGGTCCCATACAACTCCGCAGGGAGCACTTGCAGATTGCCCAGTTCCGTGTTCCCAGCCTCGCGTTGCCCAGCCTCGCGTTGCCCAGCCTCCACGTTGCCACGCTACACCGGCAAGGCGTCCTTCACGCCGTTGATCCTGCGCTTCTTTCAGTCACCATCGGGAAAGACAGTTCAACAGAATCTTAGCCAGTAGCCTGAACACGCCGTGAGTGTTACCTCAGCGTTATGTCTTATTCTCCGGCCGCTGGGACGCTTCTTGCTTTGTGCCCGATTGGCTTGTAAGTACAGGGATCCCGCTGATAAGGCCCTGATACTCTGTCAGGCGTTTGCCTAAAATCACCAATCCCTTGGAGGTGATCTCGTAGGCGCGCATTTCCTTGCTGTGCTGGCCGCCGCGCATCTTGACCACGGTCATCAGCTTCTTCAGCTCGCCATCCATCTCGACGTAGCGCTGCAGGATGATGTCGTCCGTCAGGAAGGAGATGGCGTGGGGGGTGAAGCGAAGGTCCGAGAAGGACTCGACCACCTCCACGGTCATCAGCACCGTGACCCCTATCCCCGTCAGCGCACCCACGAGACGGTACAGGGACTCCCGGAAATCCTCTCGAAAGGTGGGCGCCAGGGCCACCTCGAAGCCGGACAGGGAGTCGATCACCACCCGCGCGGCGCCGATTTCTGCCACCGCGTCTCGAATCTCCTGGAAGGTCTCGTCCACCGAGAGATCCAGGGGGCGCAGGTATATGACTCTCAGTTGTCCCTGGCTAGCCATCTCCTCCAGGTCGAAGCCGAGACCCCTGGCCCTGTCCATGTACTCCTGAGGATGTTCTTCGAAGACGGCTATGATCCCGTGTTCGCCCCGTCTTATCCCGTCGGCGATGAACTGGGTAGCGAGCACAGTCTTGCCCGATCCCGACGGACCGGCTACCAGCGCCGCATCTCCTGCCAGGATGCCACCGCCCAGCATTTCGTCCAGACCCGAAACGCCGGTGGAGAGCTTGGGGCGTGGGATTGTCCTCGGCGGTCTCTCCTGGCGC
>JAJZNH010000864.1 GCA_021811745.1 Acidobacteriota bacterium | reverse complement strand
GGGCCTGGGCCCAGCCACGCGCGTCTTTGTGGCTACTGGTGCGATAGATATTCGGCTAGGCTTCGATGGCCTCTATGCGCTTGTTGTTGGCCAACTCAAGGAAGATCCGCAAACCTTTCTTGTTTCCGAACAAGCGAAGGTACTGGTTGGAGCTCTTCTGTTTGTAGTTGTAGTGCTCCATGCGCTCCATGTACATGTTGCGCATACCAGTCGCCAGCCTCGGGCACGCATTGCGGAGTCCAGTGCGCCCTGATGCCGAACTTGGCGTCCCGATACCAGTCGGGAGTCTCGTACTGCAGCAACGAATCCCACGTGGCCTGATACGGTCCGCTGCCGTTCAGGCTGGGCAGGGGAGAAGTGTATCGCACGCCATCCCACGAGCCGCCTGGCAGCTCCGGCGGATCGCCCCACTCCGTCGGCTTCCAGTCCGCTTCATTCAGCTTCACTTTCTGAATCTGCCCGTCCTTCAGCACAGAGAACACGCGCTGATCTTCCGGCGTGGCGCAGAACTGTGCGTAATCGTAATCGTCCGGCATCGCCGCTTCGGGCGCCGGCGCGGCGTGGGCTTGCTGAGTGGCCGGGGGGCACAATGGCCGTGGCGGCCGACGCAGCCGCCAGCTTGCAAGACTCTCTTCGCTGCACGATTCTCTCAGGGTCAGGGGGCAGGACTGCTCGCGTTCCGCTATATAGAAGTTGGGCCTGTCTGTGTCAACGTTTAAGTAAACGGTATAAGAACACACACAATCCCCGGTTGACCACCCTAGAGTCCCTGTAGTATCACTTCTTTGCTAGCACTAAAACGATAAAGTCAACCTGCCAAATGTACAGGCACTTCCCCTTGAGGTGAACTCTTGACTCGAACAGAAAACGATCGTCGCCGCTCCGTCCGGTGGAGTCTGGCCCTGGTGTTTATGGCTGTTTTGCTGCTGCCGGGATGCCGTCATCAGGCCGTTCCCGCCGCCGATTTGACCGGCTATTGGGCCTTCCGGGTGCCTAACGGCGGCACCGGCTACCTGGAGTTGAATCAGGCAGGTAACACATTGAGCGGCATAGATATAGGCTTCCTAAGGATGCCGCTCCAGGGCAGCATTCAGGACCGGGAATTCCATATCAAGGCCAGCTTCACCCACGCCGGCCATACCTACGGCGTAACCTACGACGGCACCGTGCAGCCGCAGGGCATCTCCATGGTTGAGCACAAGCCGGTGACCATCAATGGTGGCGGCGAAATGGAAATCCGCGGCATGCTGGAGCGCACCACGCACAGCGAAATCTACCCCGCCCCGCTCCCCTTGCCAGCCCTGCAAGTCCTTCCACCTAATGGACTTGCGAAACTTCCGCCCATGGGCTGGAACAGTTGGAACAAGTTCCACACCATGATCGACGACCGCACCGTGCGTGAAACAGCCGACACTATTATCTCCAGTGGTATGAACAAGATGGGCTACAACTATGTGCTCATCGACGGTGGCTGGCAGGGCAATCGCGACGCGCAGGGCAATCTCCAGGGCAACGCCCGCTTCCCGGACATGAAGGCGCTGGTGGACTACGTGCATAGCAAAGGACTTAAGATCGGAATCTACTCCACGCCGGGCCCCCGAAGCTGCGGTGGATATACGGGCAGCTACGGCCACGAGGCAGAGGACGCAAAGCAATTTGCAGCGTGGGGCTTCGATTATTTGAAGTACGACTGGTGCAGCGCCAGCCGCATTTATCCACCGAGCGAAAAACAACTCGTGTATCAAAAAATGGCACAAGCCCTTCGCGCTACAGGGCGCCCCATAGTCTACAGCCTGAGCGCCGGCAGCCCGGGCATCTGGGAATGGGCTCCCAAAGCGGGCGCAAATCTGTGGCGCACGGGTGGCGATATCACCAGCACGTGGGCTTCCCTCGAAAAGATCGGCTTCAGCCAACCTGCGATCGCCAGCTATGCCGGGCCGGGACACTGGAACGATCCCGATAATCTCGAAGTTGGCAATAACGGTGTGAGCGATGAAGAAGGTCGCATGCAGATGAGCCTGTGGGCACTCTTGCGCGCGCCACTGATCGCGGGCAACGACCTGCGCACAATGACGCCTGCCACTCGGGAGATCCTGATGAATGCGGCGGTAATCGCGATTGACCAGGACCGGCTCGCGCTTCCGCTGAAGCAGGTTGTAGACGAGCCAACCACGAAAGTCTATGTCCGCAAGCTCTCCGGTGGCGATATGGCGCTGGGCATCTTCAACACCGCCGATCAGCCGGCGCAGACAAAGGTGTCATGGAGCCAGCTCGGTTTGAGTGCGGCCGCTCGCGGTCGCATGCGGGCGCTCGACGTGTGGAGCGGCAAGCGAACAACCCTGGCCGGAGACGGCTACAGCGCGAGTGTTCCGGCGCACGGGGTGGTGCTGCTGCGGCTGTCGATGTAGAGGTAGCCACGCAAGAAGACCGAGTGGAGCTCTTTTAGTTCCACTTGGTTTTTTCTCAGGCTCTCCCTTACGACCGTGTCTCCAGCACCAGCACGCTCGCCACGGGATCCGCCGCATTAGCCGGGAGCTGCACCTGAATTCCGTTGCCGCTCTGAGAGAACTTGAGCGAGAGGTGGTGCGGTTCCGCGAGCAGGCAGGCGCGAGTGATATGCGCTTTCATGGCTGGGAGCCAAATGCTGCCGTTCGGCTACTGAAAGATGCTCACGAAGACCTTGTTGCCTGCCGCCGTCGCGCGCCAATCCCACACCGGCCCCCACAGCGGTTGGAAGCAGCTTCGACACGGGCGGTGCGGTTGAAGCCGTATCGCTTCCAAAGCGTGAAGTCGATGTTGAAGAGCGGCCAGGACAAATTTCCGTTGCCGGAGCTGGTGCCGATTCCGTTCCCGGTGCAGCATGAGAACTGCGAAGCGCCGCCATTGGGGCGGCTCTTCGACTGATAAAGCATGGACTGGCGAAAGCGGCTACATTGGCCGGCTGTAACCCTGCTTCTCGTAGGTATCCAGAAGGTCTGTGAGCCGTTTCACTATCTCCGGATGCTCCTGGTACAGGTTGTGTAGCTCACGCGGATCGCTGCGCAGGTCGTAGAGCTGACCTGCGGGTCCGCCCGGCCCCGGATCTACTCGGCGGGGCGCCGAAAAGCCGCCAGATCCCAACCCCTCTTCCAGCTTCCAATCGCCTTGCCGGATGGTCATCATGCCGTCTACCGATTCCGTTATGGAGACGGACTGGTCAATCGGTCAGGTGATGAAGACGATTAGACAGTCCGGTCTTGGCGAGAACACCATCGTCATGCTGGCCAGCGACAATGGATGCGCGCCATATATCAACGCCCGCGGGATGGAGTAGGAGGGCCATTTCGCCAGCGCGTGGTTCCGGGGCTATAAGTCGGACATCTGGGACGGTGGCCACCGCATTCCTTATATCGTCCGCTGGCCCGGCGTGGTTCGGCCCGGCAGCACCTGCATGGAGACGGTGGAGTTGACCGATTTGACGGCTACAGTAGCTGACATTCTGGGGGTGCCTCTGCCGCCGAATGCCGGCGTGGATAGTGTGAGCCTGTTGCCGCTGTTCAAAGGCACGCACCGCGAGGTGCATCCTTACAATGTCTATCAATCCATCCAAGGGAACTTTGCCATTCAGGAGGGCAAATGGAAACTGGAATTGTGCCCGGGATCCGGCGGATGGGAAGATCCCAAGAACAGCGAAGCGACCGCTCAGGGCCTGCCTGCCGTGCAGCTTTACGACATGGATTCGGACATCAGCGAGAAGACAAACGTTGAGGCCGCCCATCCGGACATTGTGGCGCGGCTTATCAAAGTTCTGGAGAATTGTGTCGCCAACGGTCGCAGCACGCCCGGCCCCAGGCAAACGAACGACGTTGACATCAATCTCTGGAAACTGCCAACCCCGCCCGCCGCTATCGAAAAACTGCTACAAACCGGAAATTGATCGCCCACTCCAACTCTTTGCGGAGGCACTAAAAAATGCTGAAACGACGTGGAGTTTTTCAACAGCTACCTGTGGCGAAAGCGCTGGTGCCGGCGCGACTCGACATCGCGGCGGAGTTCGCTCGCGGCTTCGACGGCATGACCGAAACTCCCATTTCACTCGACGAGCTAATCGAGACGCGCGAGTTCTTCATCGAAAAGATCGTGCACGAGATGCCTGAGAACTATCGCCAGTTTCTGATGTCGGCGAAACGCGGCCAGCCAAATTGGGGCCTGATAGACCTCCCAAACGTTGAGTCGCTTCCTACTGTCCAAAGGCGTCTGGAGAACATGGGGAAGCTGGACCAGAAACGCAGAGATGCTCTGATTGAAAGACTCGGTGAGGTGCTCGGAATTCTGGATCCAAATTAAGGGCTCAACCGTCGCGGCGTGTCGGTGCCGTTGAACTACAGGGTACGGTCGCGCTTCGATGGCAGTGCTCCAGCGGATGCACTATCTTGGTGCTCCGGCTTGTCTGAGAGTCGTGCATTGCTCAGCGGGATTCAGGCCTTGGTCCAGATTTGGTCCATTTTTTCCTGCCTGGCAAAAAAC
>JAJZNH010000300.1 GCA_021811745.1 Acidobacteriota bacterium | reverse complement strand
GAAATTCGGTTGAATGGAGGACATTGTACCGCGCCGGTTAACAGATCGCACAGGAAGGAATTTTCACGTTCGCGGCGAGCGCAGGCAGCACCGTGATCAGCGGTTGACCATTCCGGCCGGCACCAGCGTCAGGACCAGGATAGACGCGATGAGGTGGCAGGCGGCGACAAGGTACAGCCCGGAGTTCAGTGAATGCGTATGAGTCTTGAGAAAGCCGATGATGGCGGGGCTGAAGAATCCCGCCATGTTGCCTACGCAATTGACCAGCGCAATGCCGGCGGCCGCCGCCACTCCGCCCAGGAAGGATGTTGGCAGCGCCCAGAACATGGGCAGTGCGGTGACGACTCCGGTCACGGATAGAATCAGGCCCGCCATGGCGATCGTGGTGCTGCTGCCTGCCTGCGCACACAGTATGAATCCCATGGCAGCCAGGATATTGGGGGCCACCAGATGCCAGCGGCGTTCACGCGTCTTGTCCGAGTGGCGGCCCGTGAGAATCATCGAGACCAGCGCCAGCGTATAGGGTGCCATGGTGAGCAGCCCAATGGTGAAGGTGTTCTTGATGCCAGTCTGGCGGATGATAGTCGGCTGCCAGAAGCCAATGGCGTACGATCCCATCACGATGCAAAAGAGGATGGAACACATCAGCCATACGCGCGCACTGGTCATGGCGGCCGCGAAGGTGTGGTGCGTTTTGACGTTGGCCTCCTCGGCGATCTCAGCAGCTACGGTGGCTTTTTCGCTGTCAGAGAGCCATTTGGCGTGCGCGACGCGGCTATCGAGATAGAACGGAATGAAGATGCCGAGAGCGATGGCCGGAAGGGCTTCGATCAGGAAGAGCCATTGCCAGCCGGCAAAGTGGCGGCTGGCGGCAAAGTGGTGCAGGATGTAGCCGGAGAGCGGACCGCCAAGGATGCCCGAAACCGGGTTGCCGGCCATCAGCAGCGCCACCATTTTGGCGCGACGCCAGGATGGAAACCAGTAAGTGAGATACAGAACCATGCCGGGAAAGAACCCGGCTTCCGCGACGCCCAGCAGAAAGCGCACCGTGTAAAACTGCAGCGGAGTGCGCACAAAGGCCGTGCATGCCGAGACAATTCCCCATGCGATGAGTACGCGGCAGATCCAGTTACGCGCGCCCAGATTGTGAAGTAAGATGTTGCTGGGGACCTCGAAGAGAAAATAGCCGAGGAAGAAGATACCGGCTCCGAATCCATAGACCGCATCACTGAATTTCAGATCGCCGAGCATCTGCAATTTGGCGAAGCCGACATTCACCCGGTCGAGATAGGCAATCACGTATCCGGCGAAGAGCACCGGCATGAGGCGGCAGGCAATCTTGTGATAGAGCAAGTCACGCCCGACGTCTGTGGACGGATCTGCCGCGGACGAGATGCCCGGTAAGATGGTTTCCACCCGACCCCCAATCCCGGCGCGATTGAGGCGCTATCCTCTCCGCCGGTCACAGCCTATTTCTTCTGAGCTTGCTCCTTGCGAAACGCCTCGTAGCGAGCCTTGTTTTCTGCGTTTGGCGGGTACAGACCGGGAAGGGAAGCACCCGCCTGCACCTCGGCAAGAATCCATGCCTCAAATTTTTCCTGCTCGACGGATGCCGCCACGACATCCTTGACCAGCGCCTGCGGAATGACCACGGCGCCATCTTCGTCGGCCACGATCATGTCGCCGGGAAAGATCGCGACGCCGCCGCAGCCGATCGGCTCCTGCCAGCCCACGAAGGTGAGGCCGGCCACAGAAGGTGGCGCGGCTGCGCCCAAGCACCAGACAGGCAGGCCGGTGTCAAGCACACCCGCTACGTCGCGCATCACGCCGTCTGTGACCAGAGCGGCTACGCCGCGCACCTGGATGCGCTGGCTGAGGATATCGCCGAAGATGCCGGCATCGGTGATGCCCGTGGCGCCTGCCACCGCAATGCAGCCCTGCGGCATGGCCTCAATGGCGGCGCGGGTCGAGATGGGCGAGGCCCAGGATTCCGGCGTTGCCAGGTCTTCGCGCGCCGGAACAAAGCGCAGCGTGAAAGCCGGGCCGGCTATGCGCTTTCCGCCCGGGCGCAGCGGTCTGGAGCCGCGTATCCACACATTGCGAAGCCCCCTCTTCAGCAATACCGTGGTCAGGGTTGCCGTGCTGATGCCCGATAGCGCCGCAATTGTCTCTGCGTCAAATTCCATCCGTGCCCTCCGTGGGATATCTCTGCCGCTGCTTCGAAGTTGTCTTGGTTATACGCTGGGGATCAAGCCACCATCCACGCGAATGACGGAGCCGGTGATGTAGGCGGCGCGCTCGCTGGCAAGAAATGCCGCGGCGTCGCCATACTCTTCTGGCTTGCCATAGCGGCCAATGGGAATGCTGGCGGCGCTTTCGGCAGCTACGTCTTCCACGCTTCGCCCCTCCCGCTTGGCTTTGGCTTTGTCAAGAAACTTGATGCGATCAGTGGCGATGCGGCCCGGGACAAGGATATTGGCAGTTATGCCGTCTTTGCCCACTTCGCGCGCCAGCGTCTTGGACCAGCCGACCAGCGAGAGACGCAACGCATTTGAAATGCTCAGGTTGGGGATGGGCGCGACGACTCCGGATGAAGTACTGGTAATAATACGGCCCCAATGCCGCTCCCGCATTTTGGGCAGTACCCGGTCAGTAATCGCAATGACTGACAGCACCATGGCCTGAAAATGCTTTGACCATAGATCCGCGGACTGGCCGGCGGCAGATGTTGGTGGCGGGCCACCGGTGATGTTCACGAGAATATCCACGGGGCCAAGGTCGCGTTCGATCCTCGACACGTGCGCATCGATTTGCCCAAGGTTGGCGAGGTCCCACTCCAGGCCGAGGTTCTGGCCACCGAATGGCGCCAGCGCAGCTTCGGTTTCGGCGATCGCGTGGTGATCAATGTCGGCAATTGCTATGCGCGTGCCTTCGCGGGCCAACGCCGTTGCAATGGCGCGACCCAGGCCGCCACCGCCGCCACTTACCAGAGCCGTTTTGTTTTTAAGGCCAAAATCCATAGCGCCCTTCCGTTCACGACATCATACCAGCTTGGAAAGTAGGCCTTCACGGGATGATTTTTTGGGCGGCGCTATGGAGCATTCAGGGTAATCAGGATGGCGATGGGAGGCGCGATCGTCTGCCGGCAGCTTTACGGCATCAGCCGCGCTGAGTCTAAGTGATGACTTCGGGAAAGAGAAGCGTTTATCCGCGCCAATTCTCCACGGACCGCATCGAGTCAAAAGGCGGTTGCTTCTTCAGCGGGGGCAGGCTGCGTCCTGCCGGATGGCAAGGGGGCGCGTTCGAAGTTGCCCTTCGGAGAATGTGCCTGGGTGCGCTGCATCTGCATTCCTGCTTCCAACTCCGCGACAATGGGCAGGCTGCTGAGAATGGAATCATCCCAGCGGCGCAGAACGCTGTTGACGATGAGCCTGAAATCGGAGAGAAAGGTGGCCTGGGCCATGTAGTGAGCGTCCAGGCTGCGTTTGGCCGGCAGAACCACTGCGTGATAGCAGGTGTCCAGTTGTTCCGCGGGAACTTGCGCCAGGAAGACCTCTTCACGGCCAAAGGTGAGAGTGGCCGCGCCCGTAATTCCCGGGCGACAAGGAATTACGGAAGTCAGATGTTCCGGTATCTTGGGCCGTGGACCCACGAGGCTCATGTCTCCCCTCAGCACATTCAGCAACTGTGGCAACTCATCCAGCTTCCAGCGGCGCAGAAACGGGCCGACCGGAGTAAACCGTTGATTGGCGGCCGTGGTAACGGCATGATGCCCGGCGTTTGCCGTGTGGATCAATGTGCGGAATTTGAAGATTGTGAAGGCGCGGCCATTGCAGCCCATACGCTTCTGCAGGAAAAGCACCGGCCCTGTCGAGGTAAGGCGCACCGCCAGGGCAACCATGAACACGATAGGGATCAACAAGGGTAGCGCCAGCAAAACACAGGCGCAGTCGAAGATGCGCTTGGCGCCTGATTGTGACCAGTGGCTCAGCTTGTTGATTGTCTTACAGGAGGAAGAATCCGGTGCCTGATTCGATTCAAATGCCCGGCTTGCAGCTAATTTCGCATCGACCAGCCCTGCGTGGCTCGCTGCATGATTGACGGTTTCGTTCTCAAGGATGCCTGCAACCAACGATCTGGCGCTCAAGAAAGCCTCCGCGGAAGTCTCAGCTCTGCACCCGCAGATGTTTGTATTACGTTGCCGTTTGAGATGCGATTACGTT
Source organism: Acidobacteriota bacterium (assembly GCA_021811745.1). The sequence continues at coordinate 286 of JAJZNH010000300.1, read as the reverse complement.
GCCATAGACGCTGCTCACGGGCCCGATTCACCCGAGGCTATTGCCGCGGAAAACGCCATTGATCTCTTTCACGTGCGGCGCCAAGGCAATGTGCACTCCTGGAAAGGACATGCACTGCTACGCTGGATCACGCACTCTGCAAGACTGCTTGGGACAAGACAGATTGACGCATTTCTTGAAATTTGTCAAGGCCGACTGGCCGGACCTTGCCACTTATTATTCCGCTAACTGCTGAATTTCTTGCGATGAGCACGGCGCGCCGTGAAGCAACTGATGATTTAGTACG
>JAJZNH010001023.1 GCA_021811745.1 Acidobacteriota bacterium | reverse complement strand
GTGACTGTGTCGTTCTTCAAAGAAGCGGAAGCCGGCTGCGCTGCCGTGGATACGGGCGCGGTATGCTGCGGTTGGGGCTGGCTTGCGGCGGCTGTGACGGGACCGATGACTGACATGCTCATGGAATTCCTCCTCTCCGGCTTATCGACCCGTCGCGCGGAAATGTTGAGGATCTTGAGATGAACTTTTCGTCATAGAGGGGTTTTCGGCACATGGCAACGACGAACCGGCCGAGCTAAGGGGTTGTGCCCCGGAGCATGGAACCGGAATCGATGAGCGGGCCACCTGCCGGGGAGAATCAAAGGCAGCCCGGTGCAGGATTTGAAGCTTAACGGCCGGCGGCGGAGCGCTTGCGCGCGCGCCAGAACGAGGTAATTCCCAGATAGAGGAACACCACCACCACGATCGCCGAAGCCACAAACGTGCGGTGATCGGGTCCGTAGGCCCAGCTTGCGCGCGTCTGCCACACCTTGGGAGCAAACACCAGCACCGGCAGCAGAAAGAAAACGCCGGTGACTTCGAGCCACACGATGCCGCCCACGCGGCGAAACGGCTTCAGGAATCCGCCCACGCCGCGGCTGGCCTGCGCGGCTACGCGGCCCGCGGCCTGGCCGGAGCTTCGCGCCGAACCCGTGCCGGAACGCGCCGAACCCGCGCCGGAGACAGCCGCCGCTCCCACCGTCCGGACCGGCTCCGGGCCTGCAAGATAGTGCCCGGCCATACGTCCCGCCACGCGCAATCCCACTCCCAGCGCACGCCCGATGGTCTGCGGTCTCATTCCGTTTATGATGGTAACAGCGATTCGCTTTTCCGCGCCTGCGCCCGGGTCCGATCGCCCTCTTCCAGCATCGGAAGAAGATAGCGATTTTACTCGGCGCGCTGAGATTTCGCGCGGGCCACTCCTGGAGGTGATCGTGACATCCCGTCTGCGCGAATTGATTCAGCAACTGGGCGAAGCCATCCACGAGTCGGTCATCGAAAGCGAACAGATCGCCGGCGTTGTCCAGGACATCCGCAAGCACGGCTTCGACGTGCTGCTCATGCTGGAAGCCACCATCGGCCTCAACGAAGTGAACGCCGCCGACACCAAGGAAGGCGAGCAGGGCGAGGAAGCCGGGGAAGCCGGCGCTTTTACCCAGAACGATCTGCACTTCCTGCGCTCGCTCCGCATTTCCGTTGAGGGCGACCACGACGAAGAGAGCGACTCCGACAGGGACTGACCGCGAACTGCCGGTGTGAATCCACTCCCTTTGCTGCCGGGCAATTTCTATGCTTGTTCTTCAGCTTCGGCAGCGTGGGGGAGCGAAATTTTTCCTTCTATGAGCTTGCCGGCGCCGGCGCGTGTAACCTCCCCCCCCACAAGCGCATCCAACGCAGAGTGCGCATTCCGTTTTGAGAACTTCCCGGCGGCTTCAGAATCGCTGTGCCCCGTAAGCACGACTCCCAGGTGGCATTCACCTCAGGAAAGGCTACTCCGGTTACGTGGCGACATTTTTCTGCATCCGCGGCGAACAACTTTCCCGCAAGCGCAACCAGCGAAATCACAGGAGGAACCATGCAACTAGGGCTGATCGGCCTGGGCAAAATGGGCGGCAACATGGCGGAGCGGCTGCGGCTCGGCGGCCATCAGGTGGTAGGCTTCGACTTCAACCCCGAGGCAGTGGCGCGGCTCACCGGCACGGGTAACATCGGCGTTTCCTCGCTTGAGGATCTTGTCCAGAATCTGAAAGGTCGGCGCGCGATCTGGATCATGGTGCCGCAGGGCAAGCCGGTGGACGACACCGTCGCCAAGCTGGAGCCGCTGCTCAATCCCGGCGACATTCTCATCGATGGCGGCAATTCCTATTACAAAGACACCATGCGGCGGGCGCAGGAAATCACGGCCAAGGGCTTCAAGTTTGTGGACGTCGGCACCTCGGGCGGGGTCTGGGGCCTGAAAGAGGGCTACAGTATGATGGTTGGCGGCGAAAAGGACGCGGTCGATTCTCTGCGCCCCATTTTGGAAACGCTTGCCCCTGCTGCGGACAAAGGCTGGGGCCACGTGGGGCCGTCCGGCGCCGGGCACTTCGTGAAAATGGTCCACAATGGCATCGAGTACGGCCTGATGCAGGCCTATGCCGAAGGCTTCACGGTGATGGAGAAGAAGGAAGAGTTCCAGCTCAACCTGCCGCAGATTGCCAACATCTGGCGTTACGGCAGCGTGGTGCGGAGCTGGCTGCTCGACCTGACCGCCGACGCGCTGGCCGGCAACCCCACCCTCGACGGCTTGCAGGCCTACGTGGTCGACTCCGGCGAAGGCCGCTGGACCGTCTTTGAAGCCTTCGACCTGAACATCTCCGCGCCGGTGATCACCGAGTCGGTGATCCGCCGCATCCGCTCACGCGAAGAAAACAATTTCACCGACCGCATGCTGGCGATTATGCGCAAGGAGTTCGGCGGGCACGCGGTGAAAGAAGGCTAGTCCATCGTTGGCAGTTGAAGCACGCTCATATCCCCGATTCACTGCACTGGGGACTTTTGCTCCTGGGCGGCGCCTGCGCGCTGGAGCTGAATACACTGGAAAGTGCGAACGCAGAGTTGTGAAGTCGGAATTTCGAACCGGGGGGCAAACCATGGCAACAGCGCAGATACGAGTCCGGCCCGAGGATCTTTCCCAGGTCCAGGCGGGCAAAGAGCGAATTCCCGAGCCGGGGATCCTGGTGATCTTCGGCGCTTCCGGCGACCTGACCAAGCGCAAGCTGCTGCCGGCGCTGTATCACCTGCGGCAGAACAACCTGCTGCCCAAGCAGTTCGCCATCGTTGGCGTGGCGCGGCGGCCGCTGGGGGACGAGTTCGCCAAGGACATGAGGCAGGGCATTGTCGAATTTGGCGGCACCGATGCGGACGACGCCGCCCTCAACGAGTTTGTGAGCCACATCAGCTATTTTCCGCTCGATTTCAACGATCCCGAGCACTACGCAGGCCTCAAGAAGGAGCTCGAGCGCATCGATCAGGAGCGCGGCATCGGCGGCGACCGGCTCTTCTATCTCGCCACCGCGCCGGAGTATTTCACGGAGATCATCCAGAACCTGGGCGCGCAGGGCATGGCGCAGTCCGAGCACGGGCACGCCGCCGTGGTCATCGAGAAGCCCTTCGGCCACGATCTGGATTCCGCACGCGAGCTCAACCGCCAGGTGAACGCGGTCTTCCACGAGAGCCAGGTCTTCCGCATCGACCATTATCTTGGCAAGGAGACGGTGCAGAACCTGTTGGTCTTCCGCTTCGCCAACGGCATCTTCGAGCCGGTGTGGAACCGCAACTTCATTGACCACGTTCAGATCACGGTGGCCGAGACATTGGGCGTGGAGGGACGCGGACCGTTCTACGAGAAGGCCGGCGCGCTGCGCGACGTGGTGCAGAACCACATGATGGAGTTGCTGGCGCTGGTGGCGCTGGAGCCGCCCTCGAGCTTCGAGGCCGACAGCGTGCGGCGCGAGAAACTGAAGGTGTGGCGCGCCATTCCCCCGGTGCCGATCCTCAACACGATCCGCGGCCAGTACGGGCCTGGGCTGGTCAATGCCCAGCGTGTCGCCGGCTATCGCGAGGAGGAGCGCGTCGATCCCGAGTCGGGCACCGAGACCTACGCGGCCATGCGCCTGGAGATCGAGAACTGGCGCTGGGCGGGCGTGCCCTTCTATCTGCGCGCGGGCAAGCGGCTGCGCAAGCGCGCCACCGAGATCAGCATCCAGTTCAAGCAGCCGCCGCTGTTGATCTTCAACCGCATGGCGGCGGGTTCGACTGGTCCCTGCAACGAGATCCAGCCCAACCTGCTCACCATCCGCATCCAGCCCGACGAGGGCATCGCGCTGCGCTTTGGCGCCAAGGTGCCGACCGCGCCGGAGATGACCGTTTGCCCGGTCAACATGGACTTCGACTACGAATCCGCCTTCGGCAAATCGAGCGCCAACGGCTATGAGCGCCTGCTGCTCGACGCCATGCTCGGCGACCAGACGCTGTTCTCGCACCGCGACGGGGTGGAAACCACCTGGGCGCTGTTCACGCCGATTCTCCAGGCCTGGGCGGCGAAAAAGCCGGAGGTTTTCCCCAACTACTTTGCCGGCTCCTGGGGCCCCGAGTGCGCCGACCACCTGCTGGAGAAAAATGGCCACGCGTGGCGAAACGACCTGGGGCGCCAGGGTTAACGGCAGTCAGAACAAACGGCGATGGCCCGGCTCGCAGGCCATCGCCACACAAAGGAAACGGGCCTGCACTCCGCAAGCGAGTGCAGGCCCGTTTCCTTTGTGCGGGCGCGGCGCACCAGCAGGCCGCGCCCTGGCAATTCTGCCCCCTGCCCTATTGGCATTGCACGAAGCCGAGCGTGGAAGCCGTGACGGTAAGCGGTCCCCCTGAAGCCAGGGTGACGGTCTGCGACTTCACCTCGCTGGGACTGCAATCCGGCGTCCCGCCCGAGCCGGGGACAACCGCGGTACCATCCACAACGTACGCAGCCCAGGTTGCGCCCGCGGTCAGC
>JAJZNH010000350.1:2499-4512 GCA_021811745.1 Acidobacteriota bacterium | reverse complement strand
ACATCGGTCTGGTCGAGACAGGCGTCGGCCTCATTCCGGCCGGAGGCGGAACCAAGGAGATGCTGCTGCGTGCCGTGGATGCCGCCGCCGCACTCGCGCCGCCCGATCCGCGGGATCCACCCTCCCGCTTCGCGCAATCGGCAGAACTGGCTACTGCCTTGAAGCGCTCTCTCGAATTGATCGCTCTCGCCAAGGTTTCCACCTCGGCTGCGGAGGCCCGCTCGATGGGCTTGCTGGCCAGCGCCGACCGCATCACCATGAACCGCGAGCGCCTGCTCCTCGACGCCAAGACGCAGGCGGCGGCACTCGCGGGCGCGGGCTATTCGCCGCCGCAGCCGCGCACGCAGATTCCTGCCCCCGGAACAGCAGCTCTGGCCGCAATGGAGACCGGCATCTTTCTCATGGGTGAGGCTGGCTACGCTTCAGAGCACGACCGGAAGGTGGCCCGCTGGGCGGCGTACATCCTGGCCGGCGGCCGCGTGACCCCCGGCACTGCGGTCAGTGAGCAGTATCTGCTCGACTTGGAGCGCGAAGCATTCCTGTCGCTCTGCGGCGAGCGCAAAACGCAGGAGCGCATCGGCTATACCCTCAAGACCGGTAAGCCCTTGCGGAACTAAGATGGGCATGCAAGGAGAGAACGATTCCATGGCTCGACTTCTGGTCCATAGTCGTGCTGGCAAAATTGACGCTCGATCGTATCGGTCTGGGGACCGGAGATAGTGGCAAAGAAATGGACAGTGCAGATTGTTTGCGCGTTGCATTGAGACGATGTGCCTTGGCAGCCGGTGCTCTGTTGGGTCTCTGTGTTCTTGTTCCTGCTCACTCGCTGCAAACCGGTCTTACGGGCCTCGATGAGTCAGGGAAGATCGTCGTCGATGGACAACCAACGCCTTACCTGATCCGCCATCTTCCGGCAAGCTCCTTTCCCCAGTTGCCGGCCGCGGTGCAGGATCTGCTCAATAGTCGCGGCTGTCTGATTCCGCAAACCTATGAGGCGCACCGGCCGGAGAACGTGATTCATGCCAGCCTTGAGCGCCCCGGTTCCTCCGATTGGGCGGCTCTTTGCGCGGTGCGGGGAACGGTCTCGCTGCTGGTTTTCTTTGGGGACAACGCCACACAGCCCTTTTTGCTGGCCTCAGCGCCCGAGACGGAACGCCTGCAGGCGCAGGGCGACAATGGCGTTCTCGGCTTTGACTGGGGCATCGATCCCGCTTCGCCGCAGCAGGTCCACGACGCCCAGGCAGGCATGGACCCGCGTCCGCCGCTCATCGATCACGACGCCCTGGCAGACACCGTAATCAACCAGCAGACCGTCTATCACTTTTATTCCCGGGGAGCCTGGACGCTATTGGATACGCAGAACTGAGGATGAATTCTTCCCGTCATCCCACCGCTGCTTCACCGCGGATCGAGACGGCCAGCTTTTGCGGCCAGTAACGATTTCTCTCATCTCATACATGAAGGAGCACCTCATGCCGGAAGCCGTCCTCGTCAGCGCTGTTCGTACTCCCGTTGGCCGCGCTCCAAAGGGCGCGCTTTCCACCACCCGTCCTGACGACCTCGCCGCGCTTGCCGTGGGCAAGGCTTTGGATAAGGTTCCCGCGCTCGACCGGGCCGAAATCGAAGATGTGATTCTCGGTTGCGCCCAACCCGAAGGCGAGCAGGGCTGGGATATTGCCCGCTGGGTGGCACTGCGCGCGGGTCTTCCGGTGGAAATTCCAGGCGCCACCGTCAACCGCCTTTGCGCCTCGGGCCTTGAGGCGATTGCGCTGGCCGATCTGCGCATTCGCGCCGGCGGCGTGCGCACCGTCGTGGCCGGGGGTGTGGAATCCATGAGCCTGATTCCCATGGGCGGCTTGAAGCCCAGTCCCAATCCCTGGCTGGCCGAGCATTATCCTGCGTCGCTCATAACCATGGGACTCACCGCCGAGCGCGTCGCCCGCCGCTATAACATTTCCCGCGAAGATCAGGACGCCTTCGCGCTGACCAGCCACGACAAGGCCTTGGCCGCCC
>JAJZNH010000350.1:0-2489 GCA_021811745.1 Acidobacteriota bacterium | reverse complement strand
CTGGTTCCGGTCACGATCGCCAATGCCGTTCCGGACTCGAACGGCAAGCCCGTGGTCACTGAGCGCCTCTTTGCCGCCGACGAAGGCCCACGCCCGGACACCTCCGCCGAAGCGCTGGCCAAACTCAAGCCGGCCTTTCATGCAAAGGGAACGGTAACCGCCGGCAATGCCTCGCAGACCTCCGACGGCGCAGCGGCCTGCGTGTTGATGGAAGCGGCACGCGCGCAAGAGCTGGGTGTCCGTCCGCTGGCCCGCCTGGTGGCTTACGCCTTCACCGGCTATCTGCCGGAGGAGATGGGGATGGGCCCCGTCACCGCCGTCCCCAAGGCGCTACGCCTGGCGGGGCTGACGCTCGCCGACATCGGTCTCATCGAGCTCAATGAAGCCTTTGCCGCGCAGACGCTGGCCGTCATCCGCGAACTCGATTTCGATCCAGCCATCCTCAACGTCAATGGAGGCGCCATCGCTCTCGGTCACCCCCTTGGTTGCACCGGCGCCAAACTCACGGCTACGCTGCTCTCCGAGATGCAGCGCCGTGGGATTCGGTACGGCATGGTAACCATGTGCGTCGGTGGAGGCATGGGAGCAGCGGGCATCTTCGAGAGGCTGGGATAGCGCAACGCGAAGAATTGTCTGGCCTGCAATGCGCAAAGGCCGTCGCGTCAAACTCCATCGCGCTGCGCAGCCAGTATCAAATGGCAGTATGGCGCGAGACGAGCCTTGATGCCTAAGGTTCCTTGTGCGTGTTTTTGACGACGCGTCACGGCGACTCTTGGGTATCCTTCGGGTAGACGGCCCACTCGTTGGCCCCCAACAACCAGGAGGATATTTGCATGGCACAGACCGTCAAGAAGACCGGCACGTCCACCAAACCACGCAAGACCCCCGCCAAAAAGACCGCCTTTAAGGCAAAGATAACGCCGATGACAGTCTCACGCGAGCAAGTTGCGCAGCTAGCGCATCGGTTCTGGGCGGAGCGCGGTTACCAGCACGGCCATGACGCAGAGGATTGGTACCGCGCCGAGCAGGAGCTTCACGCAAAGGCATCGTAAGCAGCCGCTCAACGTTCTCTTTCCGCGCTTTCATGCTTTGCAGCTAAATTTCACACGGTTGCCGGGTGGTCTGGATCTCGACTTCGCGGTGTGAGAAATCGCGGCCTCAAGGTACAAAATCATGCGGTCAGCGATCTACTCCTTCAGCGTAACCACTTTGGCGCTAAGCTGCGCTTTCAGGGACAGTTCCGCGGCCAGCAGGCATTCGTCCGGGTCCTGCGCCCGGTGCGTGCGATTCACGATGTCGGCCACGAACTGCGGCCCGAATGGCAATGGCATGTTGTTGCAGTCGATAAAACGCGCCTGCTTGCCGTCGACAAGGAAGAGATGGTTGCCCTGCGGTTTCACGGCGATATCGGCATATTTGCGGACCTCGATGTAGCCTTCCGTCCCCAGGATCTGTTCTTCATCTTTTCTCCGCATCACAACCGCATTCTTTGCATGGAGGAACGCGCAGCCCTGAATCCTCTTTGTTGTCGTGCGCAAAGACCGCATAGCGGAATATCCCGCCATTTCCATTTCCGTCGATCATAATGATTTGAGCCGATGAACGTGAATTGCCAGGCCCTCCCGCGCAGGAAAGAAGAATAGGATGGTGGGATGAAAAACGGGCTCATGCGGCGCCCGGCGAGGACTACGATGATGTGGCTGACTCGTCCGCAAACTTGGGGTGTATCCCTTCGGCGCGAAGAGTGCGATCTGTCCGGTCTGAGCTGACGCCGCCGGCATATTTTTCCCGAGGAGCAACAATGATTCGCTATGGGATGGTTCTCGGCCTCAAGCCTGAGGCCGAACAGCAGTACCGGAAATATCATGCAGCCGTGTGGCCGGCGGTGCTCGACACGATCCGCCAATGCAATATCCGCAACTACTCGATCTATTTGAAGGACCACATGCTCTTCAGCTATTTCGAGTACCACGGCACAGACTTTGCCGCCGACATGGCCAAAATGGCCGCCGATAAAACCACCCAGGAATGGTGGAGCATCATGATGCCCATGCAATCCCCGTTACCAAGCCGCAAGGAGGGCGAGTGGTGGGCCGGGATGGAAGAGGTGTTTCACGTGGATTGAGCACAGCGCTGCCGCGGCGAGCCGGTTTCGTAGTGTAGCCCACTACAAATCTCATCGCACAAGCCTTGCAACAGGGCGCGACTTCAGCGGCTGCGGAAACTCGATACGAGCAGTGTCTTGCAACAGGGCATGGCTTTCAGCCGTGCCGCAAATGCCGCAAAATGAATGAGGTCTTTAGCCCCTGATCGATTTTCCTGGCCGAGTTAGCTTGCCATCTGTACTTTTCCGCAGCCTCTTGAGCCGTGCCGGTAACTGGATCCCGTGCAATGGATTTTCGCTGATCCAAGCCGGTGTCCAATGGTCGATTTCCTCCTGCGGCTCACGACCGGTATCATGCATGTACGAGTATCAAAATTCTCGCCTT
>JAJZNH010000335.1 GCA_021811745.1 Acidobacteriota bacterium | reverse complement strand
GTCGAGCCAAAGTAAGGTTTCGGGGAAGGCGCAGCGCGCACTACGGTTTCGGACCTGCCTCATCGAGCGATGAGACACTCGTGGGCGCAAGAGCGGGAAGAGTTCCGGGCAATTGAAGAGGCCTGTGCCGCGGCGCACAGGCCTCTTTGCGCTGACAACCTGAATGCCGTTGCAATCTGACCTCAAGAGACAGGAAGGCGTCCTGCCGGGCAAGAGCTTTCATCTGCGCGCCTGAATCCTGCAACACAGATGGCCATATCAAGCCGTGGCAAATCACCGGCTTCCTCTCACCCTCAAACTGCCAATCGACAGCCTGATTTCTTCGCTCTTGAGGAGTGGCGCGTCGAGTCACTCAACCGTGCCTCGGATGCTTACTTACCGGGCGTCCTGTCCCGAGGGGTAATAGCCCTTCTTGCAGATCACGTCCAGATTGGGGCGGTTGACGCGCACTTCGATGGAGCGATACCTGCCGTCATAGATCGACTCGTGGCTCAGGTAGCTCAGCGTGTACTGGTTCCGCGCCTCATTGGCGATGGTTGCGTAGCTCTTCTCGATACCGTTCACGCCGTTCTGGGCATCCAGATCACCGCCGGTCGCCGTCGTGTACCTGTAGAGGACGTTGTCGTACATCGTAAACGGAATGTGGAGCTTGCTGATAAAACCCTCGCCCCAGCGGGCGGAGTCGCCGACCAGAGTGCCGAAGACAGCAATCTTGTTGGTTTGCAGGAATTTAATGACTTCGCCGATGCTGGCTTTGCTGCCGTACTCCTTGCCGTCAGAGATGACGTAGATAATGCGGCGCCGGTCCTTGGGGCGCGTCGAAAGCTCTTTGGCGGCGGCCAGGATCGCGTCGTTGAGCGTGTGAATCTCCTTGGGGATCATGCTGAATGTTTGATCCCCGGTCGAACGCCCGCTCTGAATATTCGGATCGGGACAATTTCCGTTCACATAAATGGGGCAGTTGGCCATCGGGCCGGTATTGACCGGCACCAGCATATCGCTTCCGGTCGCCTTAGCCAGAGCCAGTACCGCCGGCAAGCGATTGCTCTGAGCGCCGGTAAAGCCGGTCCACTCCTTTGCGCCGTTGCTATAGGTGAAGACCGCCGCTTCATCATAGGGAGTGAGCGCGCCCTGAATAGCCCCCAGGGATTGGTTCACCTTATCCATTACGTCGCTGGGCAGGCTCTGGTCGATCACAAAAGCAATCGAGAGCGGTTGCGGATCCCTGCTGAAGACCGACAGGTTTTGCAGTTGCCCATTCTCAAAGACCTGAAAATCACGCCAGGTCAAGCCCGACACCAGGTTCCCCTGTGAATCCTTGACCGTGACCGGAACCTCAACCTGGTTCACATTCATGACGATCCGTCCGAGGGCCTCTGCGCCTTCTTCCGGAGGCGTCTTCTGCTGGTTGAAGGGCGGCTGGCTGGGCGGAGGAGGAGGTGGCGGGGCAACGGGCGCAGTCTGCCGCTGATTCGCGGAAGACGAAGGGCCTCCTTGCGTAGGCGCGGGCGAGCTCGAGACTTCCCCGGTTCCTTTGCCGGGCGTAATCGGTCCGCCAACCGAGGAAAGCGGCGGCAAAGCCTGGGGAGCAGGGGCATTGGGCACAGAAGATTGCCCTTGCTGGGCGCTAGCTATCGGGTTCATGCCGAAGCTCAAAGCCAGCAGCGCCACAAACGCCGATTGTTTCCAACCAAGCTTCACGAGTATTCCGCCCTCCTGCGCATCCGCGTTTTGCCAGCCAATGGTCTCTCGGTGCGCTTTGTGTGAATCCCCGTACGCCGGGCTCACAACATCTCTCAGACTATCAGACGCACCGGGGCCGCGCAGGTTGCCTGCCAACGCGAATCGGCCTCGATTATGCTTTCTTTGGCGGAGGATTTACGTCTAAAAACACAGAATGAGCTTGCGCAAAGGACTCACCGTCCTCCTGTCGGGCGCGTTGGCTGCAACGACGGCCGGCTGGGGGCAACTTGCGCCTTCGCCGGACGCACCACCAGTCAGTACTGCCCCGGCTCCCCCGCCAGACCAGACGCCGGTCGCAACCTTCAAACTCAACGTCAACCTGGTGGATGTCTTCTTTACCGTCACGGACAAAAACGGCAACCTGATGCCGCATCTGACACAGGATCAATGCCACATCGCGGAAGACAATGTCCCCCAGACGATGAAGAGTTTTGTCGCGGAAAACAACCAGCCGTTGACTTTGGGTCTTCTGCTGGATACCTCTGGAAGCCAGATAAACGTACTGCCGCTGGAGCAGCAGGCGGGCAGCCGGTTCCTCGATCGCGTGCTCCGTTCCAAGGACGAGGCGTTTCTCCTCTCCTTTGATGTGAACGTGGACATGCTTCAGGATTTCACCAGCAGCGCCCGCGAACTGGCGCGGGCCATGGACAGCGCGCGGATCAACACCGGTGGAACGGGCGGCGTGGGCATTCCCGGGATGGGCGGGGGCACGGTTCCCTCCGTTGGCGATCCCAAGGGCACAGTGCTCTACGACGCGGTCTACCTGGCAGCGAACCAGAAACTGAACCAGGAGACGGGCCGCAAAGCCATGGTTCTCCTGACCGACGGCGAGGATGAGGGCAGCACGACCAAGCTCAATGAATCCATCGCGGCCGCGCAAAAATCCAATGTCATCGTCTACGTGATCCTGATCGCCGATCCCGGCTTCTATGGCGGCTTTGGCTATAGCGGTTTTTCGACGATGAAGAGGCTGACCGAGCAAACCGGCGGCCGCCTGATCAACGTCGGCAGCAATGCCGACAAGCTGGAAGCGGCTTTCGGGCAGATTGAAGACGAGTTGCGCACGCAGTACGTGGCGACCTACACGCCCACCAACACCAAGCTCGATGGTACATTCCGGCATATCGAAATCAATTGCGGGAAGGGATTGAAAGTGCACGCCCGCAGCGGTTATTTCGCGCCCTCCGCGGGCAGCTAAATCGTAATTAAAGCTGAATTGTGGAACTCTTAGGATGAACGCACAACCGGAGAGAAGGAGTATCGTATTTTGTAACACCCCGGAGCCATGAAGAACGCCGCAAAGGCGCGACGACAGGAGAGTGACTCGATGCGCATGCAATGGATGGATCAGAGAAGCTCATGGCTGGCAGGAATCACAGTTCTGGCTCTGGTCTTAGGGCTGGCAGCCGGTTGCAGAAATCAGCACCCAACCGGACAAGCCGCGGCGCGCACTGACCAGCAGATGGCCAACGATATTCAGGCAAAGATCCAGGGCGAGCCGGCCTTGGCCGGGCAACAGATCGACGTGAGCGTGGCAGACGGCGTGGCCACGCTGAACGGTGCCGTGACCGACAACGCGTCGCGCGCCCTGGCCGCAGCCGACAGCAGCATGGTCAGCGGCGTCAGGACCGTCGTGAATAACCTGACCGTACAACCCGCGGAGACGGCCGCCGAGCCACCGGCCGCCCCGGCAAGCGAGAGCCGGACGCGACATCAGAGCAGCACGCGCCATGAGACGGCGCGCCGCCAGCAGGCCGATGTGCCTCCGCAACCGACGCCTGTTGCGCCAACGGTTCCCATGCAGGCTCAAGCTCAGGCTCCTGCGCCGCCGCCCATGCCGCCCCAGCCGGTGATCAAGCAAATTACATTGCCCGCCGGTACGGCTCTGCCGGTACGGTTGAGCGAGTCGCTCGACAGCAAGACCGCACAGTCAAACGACGCCTTTCATGCCACGATCGCCGGCGACGTGATGACCCAGGGCGTGGTTGTCATTCCGCTCGGAACCGCGGTGCTCGGGCGTGTGGTAGATGCCAAAGCGGCAGCTCATTTCAAAGGCAATTCGCTCCTCTCTCTCGAACTGACAGAGCTGAGCGAGCGCGGCCAGCGCATCAGTCTCGTGACCAACACCTACAGCAAGGAAGGTGCCGGGCGAGGGAAAAACACGGCGGAAAAGGCCGGCGGAGGCGCGCTCCTGGGCGCCATCGTTGGCGCGCTTGCCGGCGGTGGCAAAGGGGCAGCCATCGGCGGATTAGCCGGGGCCGGCGCGGGTGCCGGAGTGAATGCCGCCACACATGGGCAGGAGGTTCAGATTCCCGCGGAGACGCTGGTGAACTTCCAGTTGCAGTCGCCGGTCACCATAGCGGTAAGGATTCCGCCGCAAGCCGGTGGAGAGAGCCGCGGAAGCTACCAGCCTGAGCTTCAGCGCCGTTAAGGACTACGCAAGATTGCATGGGCGCCGCGGATTCGTAACGCTCACGCACGCTCCAAATTCGCCGCTGGCCAGACTCTGCGCGGCGGTAAGCATTACACGCACGATGCGAAAACTCTGCAATGCTCCAGAACGGCAAACAGAAATACAAAGCTGCCTGAAATGCCTCAGTATCTCTGTAAATTGTTCATAAGAATAGCTATATAGCCATTTATCTCGCACTTTCCATTTTGGCGCATCACTTGCATTCTTTCGGGTGTCCTACCCATTGTTCGACGTCTTCACAGCGGCGCGGGTACAGCAAGGCGTAATCAAAAATGGAGGAGCTAACGAGGAAAACAGGTCAA
>JAJZNH010000976.1 GCA_021811745.1 Acidobacteriota bacterium | reverse complement strand
GCCCCGCCAGCCGGTACGCCAGAATTCCATCGCGAATGTTTCCGCAGGTGGTGTAATAGCCGGTCAGCAGCGCCGGCCGCTCCCATGTCTCACGCCCGCACTGCGCGTACTGGTAGTCGCGGTCGGTCAGCGTCTGGCGGCTTGTGACCCACAATCCCTGCAAAAGAAAGAGCGCCAGCAGCCCTGCGGCAATGCGCTGCGGCCGATTAAAGCGAAAGCGGCGAAGGATTCCAAACTGGTGGGTCATCACGAACAAATAGAGGACCCTTTCAGTCTAAATGGCGAGGCCTCGTCCTTCGCGCAGGCACGGGGCGAGCCGTTATGGGTTCGATACCTCTACTGGCGCAAGAAAAAGGCCACCCGGCAAGGCGGCCTTTTCTTGCGCGCAGTTGTGCTAATAGAAAATCGCTCCCACCGAGGTGTTTCCGAAAAGAGTGACCGTACAGTGGGGCGAGTTTGCGAGGGTATACCCCGTATCCGGTTGGCAGCCTACGCCGGGCGCGCCGTCTCCAGAAGACCAGCCTCCGAAAGTGTTACCGGTCGGAGACGCCGTCAAGACCACCTGCGAGCCGGTCTCATATGTTCCTGTGCAAACTTGCCCGCCCGAACCTGTCCAGCCCGGACCGCAATGAATCAGATTGGGCAATCCAGTGTCGGAAGGCGCTGTAACATATCCAGGTGTCGTGTTCTCTCCCACAATGAACACGGTTATCGTGGCGAATTGCGGATGTGCGATTTCCTGATCGCAGACGTTCGTGGCAGGATCTTTGCACGTGAATTGCTGCGGGTTCGAGAGCACCACCGTGCCGTCCGGATTTGTCATTTCGGCATAGATCACGGTGCTGCCCGTGTAGCCCTGGGCTGTAGCAAGCCCGCCATTCTCACCGGATGTGCCACCCGAGCTGATGGAGGCAACTTCAGGCAAGAGGGAAAGCCATGTGACTTGATTCGTCAGGTCGCGAATGGTTGGAGTGGTCGAGTAGGTTCCGAAGGCCAGGTATTGTCCGGTCATGCTCTTGTTGGAGACCGTAGTTCCCGCCGGTACGACGTTGATTGAGAGCAGCGGCTCCTGTGCAGCACCAATGGTTACTGAATAAGCCCCTGTAGTAACCACTTCACTGCCATCTTTGTTTATGTATTTTGCCTCAATGGTTGTTGTGCCTGCGCCGACAGCAGTCGCCAGCCCGGGAGTGCCATCTCCGGCAGTGCCAATCGTGGCAACCGCCAAATTACTGGAACTCCAGACCACTTGGTCGGTCACATCGTATTGCAAGCCGTTCTCGGTACCCAATACCGTGAACTGGCTTTGCTGGGCTTGCGCCGTCGCTCCCTGCGATGTGGGAAACATGGTCAATGCCGTGACGGATTGCTGCGTCGATCCGGAGATGACCTGGAAGGTCGCCGTGCCAGTCGCCACGGTCTTATCGGGATTCGTGTATACAGCGGTAATCGTGGCGGATCCCTGGCTGACCCCGGTTGCTACACCCGTGGAAGCATCGATGGTGGCTATCTGTGCGCTGCTCGAGCTCCAGGTGACCGATCCAGTCAGATTTACCGTGGAACCGGAGGACGTAGACCCAATCGGGATGAACTGAGCGGTACCACCGGGCGACGGTACTGACTGAGAACTGGGAATAATGGAAATCGACGTAATGTCGGAGTTCGTGCCTCCACTACCTACTCCAGTGACAGTGAGAGATGCGTTGGCATGGATCAGGCCGGTGAACCCTTGCATGCTTGCGGTGACCGATGTCGTTCCCGCAGCCACCCCAGTGGCATCGCCAGAACTGTTGATCGTTGCTACATTGGTGGCGCTGGACGACCAGGTAACTAGATTGGTGACATCTCTTGTCTGCGGTGGGTGGCTGCCATAGGTAAAGATGCCGACAGCATTGAACTGCACCGTGCTCCCTGCTCCTACACTCTGAGTGGCAGGAGAAATCTCGATCGAAGAAACCGAATAGGATCCATTGCAACTGACGATCGGCATCACAAGGCCAAAGGTCAATAACGCCCCCAACAACGAACGAACACGCATAACGATCTCCCGGCGATCCCGCCCCGCTGGATCAGATTGCCCGTGGTCCAGCCCAACATTCCAGTACTTGGCAACGGCACACAAATATCGCGTGTCAGCCGTCCCGGCCTCTTTTCCACTGCCTCTCAACGGCGAGTTGCGCCTGCATGAGGCACGACTTCGCGTCTGCGTTCGGAGGCTTTATTTAGATGATGCGCGGCTCAGTGCTCTTAGAATGCCCCAACACCAAGCAAATTTTTCAAAGTGACGCAATTTTAGGGTAGTTCGAGCTGTCGAATCAATAACTAATTTGAGTCATCAAGGCGGATCATGTTGCGTGAATGTAAAAATGCACCCTTGCGAAGGGTGAGCAAAATGCGCCGGAATACGCAACGGAATGATCCACCGCACGGGACGCGCCTGCCTGTGGGCAATTCATAACTGCGAAGTCTGCGCTTTGCCGCTCCAGCCCGCACAGGCTACACTTCTCCTCAGAATGGCAATCGCCCGCGACAACTCTCCCGAACGTCTGGTCAGCGCCGTGCGCGCCGATGAGGAGCAGAGCTTTGAGCTGAAGCTGCGCCCACGCTGGCTCGGCGAGTTCATCGGCCAGTCCAAGGCCAAGGAGCAGTTGGCCATCGCACTGGAGGCGGCTAAATCGCGCGGCGAGGCTCTGGACCACGTGCTCCTCTTCGGCCCTCCCGGCCTGGGAAAGACGACTCTGGCCACCATCATCGCCAACGAACTCGATGTAGGTTTCCAGCAGACCTCCGGACCCGCGCTCCAGATCCAGGGTGACCTGACCGCAATCCTTACCAACCTGCGCGACCGTCAGGTGCTTTTCCTCGACGAGATTCATCGCATGCAGCCGGTGCTGGAAGAGAAGCTTTATACGGCGCTCGAGGACTATAAGCTCGACATCATCATCGGGCAGGGTCCGGCGGCGCGCACCCACGTGATGGAGATCAAGCCATTCACTTTTATTGGCGCGACGACCAGGCCCGGCCTTCTCTCTTCGCCACTGCGATCGCGCTTCGGCATTCTTCTCCGCCTTCAGTTCTATACCGAAGAGGAGCTTCGCGTGATTGTTGAGCGTTCCGCCGAGGTTCTTCAGGTGCCCATCGACCGCGACGGCGCCTCTGAAATCGCGCTCCGCTCCCGTGGTACACCGCGCATCGCCAATCGCCTGCTGCGCCGCGTGCGCGACTATGCGCAGGTGCGCGGCACCGGCCTCATCGACCGGCCCACGGCGAATGCCGCGCTCACCATGCTTGAAGTGGATGCCCACGGTTTTGATGAGATCGACCGCCGCCTGTTGCTGACCATCATGCAGAAGTACGATGGCGGACCTGTAGGATTAGGCACCTTGGCCGCGACCCTTGCCGAAGAGGAAGATGCGCTTGAAGAGGTTTACGAGCCATTTCTCATTCAAATCGGATTTCTCGACCGCACGCCGCGTGGCCGTGTAGCCACACGCCTTGCTTATGAACACTTTGGCCTGGCGATGCCGGGCCGCCAGCCGGGATTGTTCTAAATCTAAGCGGAGCTGGCCTGTGCAGCCCTAATACCGCTCAAGGAGAATCAGCAATGGCACTTACTGAATCCACCATGCTCGACCTGGGAACCATCGCCCCCGACTTTGCGCTTACCTGTGCGGTGACGGGAAAAAACGTCCGCCGCGACGATTTCCGCGGCAAGGATGCGCTATTGGTGATGTTCATTTGCACGCACTGTCCCTATGTGAAGCACATTGAGAAGACGCTCGGGAAACTGGGCGCGGACTATGCCGGAAAGCCGATTGCCATCGTGGCCATCAGCGCCAACGATGTGAGCACGCATCCTGAAGACAGCCCGGAGAACCTCAAGCGGCAATCCCAGGCCAACGGCTTCAACTTCCCCTACTTATATGACGAAACGCAGGCCGTGGCTCGCGCTTACAAGGCCGCCTGCACGCCGGACTTCTTTCTTTTCGATCGGGATTTCCGCCTCGTCTATCGCGGGCAATACGATTCCAGCCGCCCCGGCAACGGCATCCCCGTAACTGGCGAAGACCTGCGCGCCGCCATTGATACGGTTCTGGCCGGCAAGCCCGTACCAGCGGATCAGCGGCCTTCTATTGGATGCAACATTAAGTGGAAGGAATAAGAGGGCGAAGTTAGTCCGCCGCGGGGCGGCGAATTAGCGGAGGTAGTAGAGTGTCGCTGTAATTCTTTGGCCTCCCAGGTCCCATCCGCCGCGGCGGACGAGACCTGGGCACCCAAGATCAAAGGTTCGATTACAAAATCACATGGACATAGCACGAGTTATGAGTCAAGCCCCGCTAACTCCGCTTTAGAGCTTCAGCCCTTTGAGATACTCCCTGAACCTTACCCCGAACTCCGGCCGCTTGAGCGCAAACTCCACCGTTGCCTGCAGCATGCCAAACTCATCGCCGGCGTCGTAGCGCTTGCCCTCGAAGGTAGAACCGTAGACCTTCTCTTCTTTCACCAACGCTTTGATGCCG
>JAJZNH010000327.1 GCA_021811745.1 Acidobacteriota bacterium | reverse complement strand
AGCGGTGGCGCCCAGTCTGCCGCTGGGCGTGAGCGCGTCAGACGCGGCATACGAGGAGCAGCAGCTGCATTTAGCCGAGGGCGACACTCTGACGTTTGTATCCGACGGGGTGGTGGAGGCGAGATCGCCGGCGGGAGAGCTGTTTGGATTCGAGCGAACGCAGGAGATCAGCAGAGAGAGCGCGGACCGGATTGCGGCGGCCGCAAAGGCGTTTGGGCAGAGCGACGACATCACGGTGCTGAAGCTGCGGCGGGAGAAAGCGGGCCGGACGGCGAAGGCGCGCGAGCCGGTGCTGATTCCGGAGCCGGCATAACAGGCGGTTCCAGACACGCAAAAGGCTCCGCATCCGAGGTGGATGCGGAGCCTTTTTGCTGCTGCTGATGTGGGCGGATAAATCCGCCCGAGGGGTTTAGTGGATATCGGTGGAGGCGCGGCCTCCGCCGGGCAGGATTTCCTGGGCGATGTTCATGGTGGCGTGCAGCGGCAGATCCGCGGAGGAGGAGCCTGCGAGGATCTGGTAGCTGCCGGGAACCATGGTGAAGGCGTTCTTCTGCACGTTGAAGATGGACAGGGTGAGCGGGTTCATGGGAACCGTGATGGTTTTGGACTGGCCGGGGTTCAGCTCGACGCGGTCCCATCCGATCAGACGGCGGAAGGTGTTCTCGCCAGTGGAGGCGGGCAGCACGGCGTAGAGCTGCGCGACTTCCGTGCCGGCGCGGTGGCCGGTGTTGGTCACGGTGAAGGTTGCGGTGTGAGCCGTGCTGTTCACCGAGAGGCTCGAGAACCGGTAGGTCGTATAGGAGAGCCCGAAGCCGAAGGGGAAGAGCGGAGTTTTGTGCTCCGACTCAAACCACTTGTAGCCGACGCGCTCGCCTTCGACGTTGTAGTTGGCGTTGAAGGGCACGGGCTTGTGGAAGCCGGTTTCAGGCATTCCGCCCTTCAGTTTGAGGTCCATGCCCGGAACCACCGGATGCGGCAGCTGGGCAACATCCTTCGGGAAGGTGATGGCCAGACGGCCAGAGGGATTGACGTCGCCGAAGAGGATGTTGGCGAGGGCCTGGGCTCCGCCGATGCCGGGATACCAGGCTTCGACGACGCCTTTGACCTGGCCGATCCAGGGCATGGAGACCGGGCCGCCGCTCTCAATGACCACGATGGTGTTGGGGTTAGCCTTCGCCACCGCTTCGACCAGCGCGTTCTGGTTGTTGGGAAGCTGCAGGTTGGGACGGTCCATGCCTTCGCTCATCCACTGGGTGACGAAGACGATGGCCAGCTGCGATTTGGCGGCCAGCGCCGCGGCCGACTGAACATCCTTGCCTTCGTTGAACTGGATGTCGGCGTTGGGGGCGTGTTTGCGAATGCTGCGCTCCGGCGAGGACGGGAACCAGACCTGCTCCATCCAGTGCGACGGGCCGGGATGCGGATGCACCGCGCCACCGGCGGGGGCGTCGACCTGTGCCGAGCCGCCGCCGGAGATGACGGCGACATCGGCATGGGCGCCGATGAGGGCGATGGATTTGAGATTGCTCGCCGAGAGCGGCAGGAGGTGGTCCTGGTTCTTCAGCAGAACGATGCCCTCTTCGGCAATGTGCTCGGCATTGCGGCGGCCCAGGAAGGGATTGACTTCCTCGGTCTGCGGCGGATTATCGATGACGCCGTTGGCGAACATCTCGCGCAGGACGCGGTGGACGGCGTCATTGAGGCGCGACATGGGAACCTGGCCGTCCTCGACAGCCTTCTTCAGAGGCTCGCCGAAGTAGCGGTCGCCGGGCTGCTCCTGGTCGAGTCCGGACATGAAGGCGTGAACGGAGGAGTGGGTGCCGCCCCAGTCGGAGAGCACGAAGCCCCGGAAATGCCAGTCCTTCTTGAGAACCTGGTTCAGCAGGTAGTCGTCCTGGCAGGACCAGTCGGGTTTCGTCTGCGGCGGGGTGATGGTGTTCCGGTTATAGGAGCACATTACGCCGGCCGGATGGGCCATGGTGATGGCGATCTGGAAGGCCAGCAGGTCGCTTTCGCGGGCGGCGCGCTGGCTGATCTGCGCGTTGACGATGGTGCGGCCGGTTTCCTGATCGTTGAAGGCGTAGTGCTTAATGTCGCCCATGACGTGGTTGGACTGGACGCCTTTGGCGATGTTGCCGACGATGGTGCCGTCGAGCAGCGGGTCTTCGCCGCCGTACTCGAACTCGCGGCCGTCACGCGGATCGCGGGCGAGGTCCATGCCGCCGCCGATGGACATGTTGTAGCCGGTCTCGCGCAGCTCGCGGCCGATGACGTCGCCGAACAGGAAGCCCGCTTTGGGATCCCAGCTGGAGGCGGTGCCGAGCACGGAGGGCAGCAGGGTGGCATAGTGGCTGCCCGCGGCCGAAAGGCGGACGCCGACGGCGGAGTCCGCCATGTTGATGCCGGGGATGCCGAGACGCGGCACGCCTTCGACGAATCCGGCGCCGCCGAGCGAGCCTGCCGGCTGCTTCGCGCCGGGACGGAGGCCGTTCCAGCCGGTGCCGTGCAGGAAGTTGAGCTTCTCGTTCAGGGTCATCTGCTGAATCACCAGATCGGCGCGCTGGTCCGGCGACAGGGACTTGTTCATCCACGGGCGGGCGGGCGGCTGGTTTTGCGCTGCGGCAGACAGAGAAACGGCAAACAGGGCGGCTCCGGCGCACAACACGATCCGCCGGGCTAACTGTGGGATTTTTGGCATATTCACCTCGATTTCGGGACAGGCAAATGCTAATGGGCAGGTGAGAGGAGCGTCAAGATGAATCGTTTTAGTTGTATACCCAGCGGGAATGTGGGACTTCCGGACCGGGACGCGGAAGCGGCGGAGGGACCGAAATGGGCCGAAGGGGTTAATCTGCATTCAGTGGAATTTGTAAACATATTTGCACCTGATCGCGTCTAAAGCGCCAAAACCCCGTCTCGATGCGGGGACTGTTTGCAGTTCCACCGGTATTCCTGCGATCCTTTCTGTTCTTCAGTCGGATGTTGTCCCCCAGGAGCGCGCAGCGGCGCTCGGCAGTCTTCCCCTAACCTGAGCCGGTGGTCCGGCGAACTACGAGGTAAGTCACCATGCGTTTCGGATTGGTTCGATCCCTGCCAGTGGTGTTGGCTGCGGCGCTGCTGGCCGCGGCGCCGATTTCAGCATTCAGCCAGCCGGTCAACAACCGGATCGCCGCGGGGATCAGTTCCGGAGCGATGGTGCGGCTGCGCGGAACGGTGAGCCCGCGCATTGCCGGCGGGATCGCACTGGGCAGGCTGAATCCGGGAACGCGCATCGACGGGATCACCATGTTTTTTGCTCCCAGCGCAACGCAGAAGGCGGAGCTGGACGCGCTGGTGAAGGCCCAGCAGACACCGGGTTCGCCGGAATATCACCAGTGGCTGACTCCGGCTGAGTATGCGGATATGTTTGGGCTGAGCCCCAGCGACGTGGCGAAGGTGGAGAACTGGCTGGAGTCGCAGGGCTTTAACGTGGAGAGCGTCGCTCCCAGCCGCAATGCCATTGTGTTTTCCGGCACGGCGGAGCAGGTGGAAACAGCCTTCCGGACGCAGATGGAACAGTACCGCATCAACGGCGAAACACACTTTGCCAATGCCACGCCGCTGTCCATACCGGCGGCTCTGGAGGGAGTGGCGAGCGCGGTGATGAACCTGACCACCTTCCGGCTGCACCCGATGGTGGACTTCAAGCGCCAGGTGAGTGCGCGGCCGGCGTTTACTTCCGCGCAGACCGGCAATCACTTTTTCACGCCCGGCGATGTGGCAACCATCTACGACGTAACGCCGGCCTACGATTCCGGCTTCAACGGCAGCGGCGAGACGATCGCAGTGGTGGGGCAGTCGGCGATCCAACTATCGGATATTGAGGCGTTCCAGACCGCGGACGGGCAGACAGTGAAGGACCCCAATCTGATCCTGGTGCCGAACACGGGGACCTCGACGGTGGTGAGCGGGGACGAGTCGGAATCGGACCTGGACCTGGAGTACAGCGGCGGCATGGCGCCGGGGGCGACCATCGACTTCGTTTACACGGGGAGCAGCTCCAACGCGGGAGTCTTCAACGCGCTGCAGTATGCGGTGGCCAACGATGTGGCGCCTGTCATCAGCATGAGCTATGGCGGTTGCGAAACGCAGCTGAGTGCGCAGGTCTTCGGGACGTACGAAACAGTGCTGCAGCAGGCAGCCACCCAGGGGCAGACGGTGGTTGTGTCCTCCGGCGATACCGGCTCGACCGGCTGCTGGGGCACCACGAACACTTCGACCGCGCAGCAGCAGGCGCTGGCGGTGCAGTATCCGTCCAGCAGCGCCTATGTGACGGCGGGGGGTGGGACGGAATTTCCGGCGGCGGACGTGGCCTCGACGAACACAACCTACTGGAAGTCGGCCAATGGCAGCGACGTGGTGAGCTCGGCTTTGTCCTATATTCCTGAGACGGCGTGGAACGACGATGTCTTCTGCGGACAGTATGCGACGCAGACGAATACGCCGAGCCAGGCGCTCTGCTCCGGCGGCGGCGGCACGAGCGC
>JAJZNH010000495.1 GCA_021811745.1 Acidobacteriota bacterium | reverse complement strand
GGAACATAAAGGTGCCATTAAAGTTCGAGTTCGAGGAGATGGCGCTGCGGTTGTCGCGCATCCATGTGCCGAACTTGAGGGCGTGTGTTCCCTTGGTCATGGTTGCGATATCTTGCAACTCGATGTGATCGGAATGGCCCGTGGAGTATTGGCTTTCTGCGCCACCGCCGGAAAAAACCCCCGGCACGCTTTGCATTGGCGCAGTGCTTTCCGGCGCCGAACTCGATATCCCTCGCTCGTATTCAAGACGGATTTCGTTTACCAAGTGGTCGCTGAAGACATGCGAGTCGCTCAGTTGGAACGAGTTTTCGATATAGTTTGAGCTCGTGGATTGCTCGGGCAGAGCGGTTTGCCCGAAGTTCCCGCTTGTATCACTGCGAAAGAATGAGTAACGCAGGGTGAGCGTGTCCCTTTGTCCCAGTTGCCAATCGATCCGCGGTGAAATGTAGGTGCGCGTCTGCGGATTGAAGATGCCGCCCGAAACGGTGGCGGCTGGATCGGAACTATACAGGCCCGTGGTTGGATCCAGTACAGGCCCGCCGAGGATGCTGTAGACGCTCGCATTCTGGTTGTTGCGCTGTTCCACGCTGACGAAGAAAGAGGCGTTCTTTGTCAGCGCTCCGCCTACGCTGCCGTTGTACTGAACGCTGTGATAGGACGGCAGATTCTTGGTAAACGGATTGCCTGTGTTGAATGAGTCATCATTTCCCTGCACGAAGAAGCGTCCATGCAATTGATCAGTGCCTGGCTTGGTAAGAATCTCGATGCGGCCGTACCCCAGGTGGTCAAACTCGGCAGAAAATGGATTTTGATTGACGCGTATCTCGCGAATGGCTGATTTGGGCGGGAGTTGGCCGCCGCTGAAGCCGTCAATATAAATCTGGCCGCCGTTGGGACCTGCTGCAGGGCCAGCCAGCGCGGAGAGTTCGCTCGCCAGTTCGTCGGGATTGTCAGATAGCGCTTCAATGTCCTTGCCCTTTATGACAACCGCGTTGGCGTTGCTCTCCGCTTCCACGTTCACAGAGGGCCCCGTGTCGGTGGTGACGACGACATTCTGTTGGGCCGACTCAATGGACATCAAAATGTTCTCCACCCTGGACTGTCCGGCTGTCAGTGAGATGACTCCCGACTGATAGGGAGCAAATCCGCTGAAATTAGCCCGTAAAATGTAGAGGCCGGCAGGTAAACCGCGAATCGCATAAGCGCCACCTGCATCCGCGGTGGTTGTGGCTACCGTCTTTCCTGCCTTGTCGATCACGCTTATCTTGGTGCCGGGGATCAGTGCCCCGGATGGGTCTGTCACATCTCCAAGTAAAGTGGCTGTTGCCGTGGGAGCCTGTCCTCCCGCTATGCTCGCCATCGCTAATACCAAAGCATCCGCAAAATGAATGAAACCCCACTTTCTCACTTTCATGTCGTACACTTTCTTTCCGAACAGACTTGCTTTCTTGCTTTGGGGTTACGGTGTCGCCCCTTCGCCTCCGCCGGCGCTGGTGTCCATGCTCCAGCTGGAGAGCAGGTCGCGGCCGGCAGGAGCCTCAAGAATCGGTTCGACGCCGGCAAGCAACGTGATGGCTGTGACATCCGCTGTGCCTTCGGTGGAGACGAGCATGACTGCGTCGCCCTTCTTCAAATCAGACAGATGAATCATGGGCGCGCGGTTGAGCATCTGCCGCAAATCTCCTGATCCCTGGCCCTGGCCTCTGAACGCGGCGCCACCGGGTCCGCGGCCTTCACCACCAGCCTGCCCGGCGCGGCCTGCGCCCCTGGGTCCACCCCCATTGCCCTTCAAGATGGCCGCCAGCATCATGGCCATGCGGTCCGGCAACTGGCGCATTTGCGCCTCCTGGCCAATGTGGACCGTCACCATCTTCTTGGTGGCCAGATCCTTCAGGGTGAATGTGGAATTAGCTGCATCGATAGACGAAATTCTTCCTGAAACGTTACGGAAGCTTCCTGAAATCACCTCGTCGGCAGCGAGTTCACTGCCGTCAGCATTCTTTGTGCCGCGCGCTTCCAATTGGTCACCCGGATGAATCGCATCGAATGGAGCCGGCTTTGCCTCGTTGTAACGCACCGACGCTGGCGCATACCGCTTGAGTATCGTGGCCTTGGTAGTGTGAATCGTGACCGTCTTGGCCATGGGGCCTGCTCCACTGGTCACTACGATCGTGTCTGTGGCGGGATCCACACTCTTTACCAGCCCACCTACCCCATTCCGCCACGCTTCACGCTCCTGCTCCTGCTTCTTGGCCAAATCCGTTTCTTTGATGGCAATGATTGCGGAAGCCTGCATTGTGCCGGCCGGAGCACTCGAATTCAGATTGACGAGGACGCGATCCCCAATGGTCAGATCGCTGAACTTGATATTCTCGGCATTCTGCAAGGTCGTCTGTCCAGGTTCAATCCGCTTGAGGACCGCGTTTGCGGGAACTTCCACTTGATGGACCTGCCCGGCATCGGTCTTTACCGTGAGCGTGCTGCCGCTGGCCGCGGTGACTGTGCCTACGATGCGTGACAACGTTTGCGCGCCGGCGAAAGAAGCGGCTACCAATACGGCTGCGGAGAGCGCCGCAAGGACCATCCGCTGGGGAAGGCAAGTTTTCATCCTGCTCTGCATAGACCGTTTCTCCACTCTCCAGCGCCTTGCTGGAGTTCGGGTATGAGATGTCTTCTCTGTTCGGGTAGACGAACCAGTGGCTCAAAAGGTTGAGATTGCGTCTCACGTTCTGTTCCCAACCTTAAGAGAGGCTTAAGATGCACATGGAATGCGGTTTCCCGACCGGTTTGCGAGGTTCGGGAGCACACCGAGAAGGGCTTTGTCTGCGGCCCTTGACGCGAAGGGGATATGGTGCGCAGCGCGTAGATTGAGGTCATCCAGAAGGCGGACGCGATAGCATCCACGCTATCGGGCCAGCGCCGCCGTCTCCAGAAAGGTGTAGCTCCCCGACGGGGCAGGAATCACATGAGTTAACCTCCGGTTGTGCACGACGACCGTATCGATGTACCAGAGGTTGAAGACGGGCAGATCGCGAGCCAGAATCTGCTGCGTTTCCACGTAGTCGGCTTTCCGGCGGCTCATATCCTGGCTCTGCGCCGCATCGTTCAGCAGCGCGTCGAGCCTGGGGTTTGAATAGTGGCCGCGATTGGCGCCTTTGGGAGAGAAATTCGCGGTCGAAAACACGTAGCTGAAGATATCGGGCTGCTCATTGCCGCCGATCCAGCGGAGGGAATACATCTGGAAGGCGCCGCGGGTCACGTCGGAGTAGAAGGTGGCGAATTCGTAGCTGCGAATCTCCAGTGCAATTCCCACCGTGGCTAGTTGCTGCTGCAGGACCGCGGCCAGCAGCCGCGTTCCCTCATCATTGCTGGTCTTCATGGTCAGGTGAAAGCGCACGCCATCGGTGCCGGGCCTGTAGCCGGCCGCGTCCAGCAGTCGCTCGGCGCGCGCCGGATCGTAGCCGTAGCGGGCCACATCGCCGGTCCAAGCCCAGTGGCTTGCGGGCAGCAGGCTGACCGCCGGTTGCGCATGGCCGCGCAGCAGCGTGCGAATGATGAGGCCGCGGTTGATGGCGCAGGCAATCGCCTGCCGCACGCGCACGTCTTGCAGCAGCAGATCGCGCAGGTTGAATGCCAGATATTGGATCTCGGTTCCTTCCGTATCTTCCACGCGCAAGTTGGGCTCGTGCTCCAGCACCGGCAGAGCATCGATGGGAAGGGAATTGATGGCCACGTCGCCCGATCCCTTTTCAAGCTCCAGCGCCATGGTGATTGCGTCCGGCACCACGGCGAAGCGCACACGCTCGATCTTCGGCACCACTGCCCAGCTTGCCGCATTGCGCTCGACGATCACGTCCTGGTCGATTTGCTGGCTGACAAAACGAAATGGTCCGGTCCCTGCGGGATGCCGCCAGAAGTCGCGCCCGCTCCCCTCTGGAACAATCCCCAGCGCGCCCGTTGAAAGATTAGTTAAAAGAAAATTGTCCGGATGCTTCAGATGAAAAACAACCGTCAGCGGATCGGGCGCGTCAACGCTGTTTACAGATGCAAAGGCGGCTGTCTTGGGTGTGATGACTGTACCGTTGCGCATCGAATTGATCGTCCAGACCACATCGCGCGCTGTCATCGGACGGCCGTCGCAGAAGCGCACGCCCGCGCGTAAATGAAAGACCAGCGTCAGCGGATTGGGCTGTTCCCAGCGTTCGGCGAGCGCCGGTGTGAAGTGGAAGTGCGCGTCGCGGGCCACCAGCCCGTCAAAGAGCAACTCGTCAATGCGCTGCGACTGAGCATCGGTGCCGATGCGCGGATCGAGATTGGCGGGACTGCTCTCAATGAGAAAGACGACCGTCTGCGGGTCTCTCGGCGACGAGCGGCAGCCGATGAGCGCCAGCAGGCAAGCCAATGAGCATACAGCCAGCCTCCAGCACGTAGCGGCGGACCGGCGTGCCAACCAGGGTGCCCCGTGGTCTCGTCCGCCGCGGC
This sequence comes from Acidobacteriota bacterium, assembly GCA_021811745.1. The sequence continues at coordinate 42 of JAJZNH010000495.1, read as the reverse complement.
GTAGGACCTGGGAGATATTCGTCTGTCGTACCGAACGGCCGA
>JAJZNH010000042.1 GCA_021811745.1 Acidobacteriota bacterium | reverse complement strand
AATCCCAGTCGGATGCCCAGCAGCACGGTCAGCACGGCGGTCACCTTCCAGGGCGTGCGCACGCCGGTCTTTACCAGCCACCAGTAATGCACGCAGGCAAGGGCTCCAGCCAGGTAGACGAGCCTGTGCAGCCGCTGCCAATTCCTTCCTCCGATGGCGCGCAGAGCCTTGCGGGGAGAGGTAGCAGCCATCATCAACAGAATCAACCAGGCCGCGAACCCTACCTGGATAAACCGCCGCTTCTGCACGTCATCCAGAATCGCCGGCCAGATCATCTGCAACTGGCGCCATGGCTCCAGCAGGCGCCCGGCTTCCAAACCGGCAAACGCCGCCGGAACGTTGTAGCCGCTGAACAGCAGCACGTAGGTCAGCAGATGCAGGGTAGCGTAGAAGAAGGCATAGAGGCCAACCATGCGGCGGAATCGGACCAGCCCATTCAGACCCTGCCACCCTGCTCCCTGGGATAAACGGCGCAACGGAGTGATGGCCAGGCTGACGAGCAGAAGCCAGAGAGCCCAGTCGCCTGTGAAATGAGTGATGAAATTTACCGGATCAGCCAGCACAACCAGCGATCCGTTGCGGTACATCCGCACCAAATCGAGAGCCGGCAACAGACAGAGAGCATGGGCCGCGATCTTGCCAATCACAATTCGTCGATTCGTCATGCTTCTCCTGACGCTCCGATACCAGGCTCTGCCGGCCGGCACTTTTCTCTCTTGGCCTGCTCAATCCGGTCCGCTGCCGTTCACCCGCTGCTCCACGCGCGGGCGGAAGCAGCCTTGTAAAAAATGAGCGTCGTGCATGCCGCTCCTTGCCAAGGCGCTGTTCCCCGCCTCACCCAGGGGTCAAAAGTCCTTGCGCAGGTTCATCCCTGCATACATGGATGCCACCTGATCGCCGTATCCATTGAACATCAGGGTCGGCACCACCTTGGGGAAGAGGGTGTACGCGTTCAGCAGCCGCTCATGCGCCTGGGACCAGCGCGGATGGTCCACTTGGGGATTGACATTGGAATAAAACCCATACTCGTCCGGAGCCAGTTCATTCCACGTCGTGGGTGGCATATGCTCTACAAACTTAATCTTCACAATCGACTTCGCAGACTTGAACCCATACTTCCAGGGCACGATCACCCGCACGGGAGCGCCTTGCTGATTCGCCAGCGTCTCTCCGTAACTTCCAAACGTCAACAGGGTCAGCGGATTCATCGCCTCGTCCATGCGCAACCCCTCCGAATAAGGCCATGGAATCCCGAAGGGCAGGATCTCGTCCTTGCGATTCTCCAGTGACAGAAACTGCACAAACTTCGCCTTGGGCAGCGGTTCTACCACCTTGATCAGCTCCGAAAGAGGGAATCCGTCCCAGGGAATCACCATCGACCATGCTTCCACGCAGCGAAATCGGTACACCCTTTGCTGCATGGGCTGCAGATGAAACAGCTCCCCAAACTGGAACGTGCGCGGCTTGGCCACCAATCCTTCCACCTGCACATTCCACGGATAAGTCACCAGCGTATGGGCATTCTTGGCGGGATCGCTCTTCTCTTCGCCGAACTCATAGAAGTTGTTGTAGCTCTTCGCCATCCGTTCGGGCGTGGTGGCTCGATCCGGCACCGTATACTGCGTCGCTAAAAGGTCATCGATCTTCAGCTCCGCCCGCGCCTTCCGCGTCAGCGCCATCGCTACTCCCGCAACCCCCAGGCCCTTCATCAACTGCCTGCGGTTCAGCTCAAAGGCTTCATAGGTCTCCTTGGGCGTGATCTCCGACGATGGAGGTTCTTTCACGCGGCGCGTCAACAGTAGCATCCCATCACCTCATCCTTCGTTTCGGCTTCCATCCACTCCTGAACGTCTCGGCAGCGCTCGATCGGCCTTGCGAAGCAGCCGAAAGGTACCTTCTCTTGGCTGGCGCACGCAATGCGATCCCACCGTCGACTCTGTTTTCATAGGACGGCCAAGCGCCTCTATCGGTTACATCTTTTTTTTGCTCCTTGTTTTTGCTCCTTGAAAGCCGGTGAATACGGCCTTCGCGGCCGGGGACCTACAACCAAACAAAATCGTCCCGGCCAGCGTCACGGCTCCAGCCAGCACCAACTGACGATGGAAGCCGGGACGTGAGATTACGATGTAGGCAAAGCCTGCCAGCGCCAGCAGCGGCGGCAAAGGATACAGCCAAATCCGGAAGGGCCGGCGCATCCCCGGACGTCGCGCGCGCAGCAGCACGACCCCCACCTGCTGCAGCCCAAACTGCAAGACAATCCGCAACACCACCAGCGCCGCAATCACGTCCGCCAGAGAGAAGAAGCAGAACACACACGCGGCTGCGGAGAGCACCAGCAGTGAAACATACGGAAACCTTCCCTGCGGATGGAGCCGCGCAAAGATCCTGGGAAAGTTGCCATCCCGCGCCGCCGCGTAAGGAATCCGCGAGTAACCTAGGAGCAAAGAGAAGACGCTGGCAAACGCCGTCGCCATCACCAGCACCGCCGCCAGACGTCCCAGCCAGATTCCCATGGCAGCGCCCCAGTGCGGCGAATACGCAACCCGCATCATCTCGCTCAGCAAGGCTCGCCGCGCCTGCAGATCCTGCGCAGCCAGAATCGCGGGCGCGCCCAGTACAGAGAGCACACTGATGTTCAGCCCCAGATACAACAACGCCACCAGCCCAATCGAAAGCAGCACGGCGCGGGGGATCGTCCGCTCCGGCTCGCGCGTCTCCCCACCCAGAAATGTCACGTTGTAGTAGCCCCAATAGTCGTAAGTGGCGATCAGCATGGCCGATCCCAGCCCCGCGAAAAACCCATGGTCAAGCTTCCCTGCCCCTGCCGGAAGCGCAACGACGCGTGACCAGTGACCATAAAAGAGTCCGGTGAGCATCGCCCACGCGATCGTTGCGAGCACCACAGCCAGCATCGCCGCCGCCAGCCGGCGCATCCGTTCCAGCCCACGGTAAAGCAGCAACACCACTACGCCCAGGGCTGCCATCGCCAGCGCCGTGGAGCGCCCCGCCGTTACCCCAAAGCTGTAAGGCCCCACACGCAAACCATGCACGGCCCCCTGCGTCACCCAGCCCGGATGGAGAAACCCTGCATACTGCGCCAGACCGATGCATCCGCTGGCCACGCTCAACGGCGCCGAAAAACAGACCTGAAAAACGAAGAGGAAGCTCAGCCACCGCCCCCAGCCGCCGGGAAACATCTCCGTCAGGTAGTGGTAGGTTCCTCCAGCCTCCGGCATCGCCGAACCCAACTCCGCCCACACCAGACCGTCGCAAACCGCAAGGAGCGCACCGAGAACCCACCCCAGCATCGCCTGCGGGCCGCCCATCGCCGCCAGCAGCAGCGGCAGGGTCAGGAAGGGACCCACCCCAATCATGTCCAGCAGGTTCAGCGTCACAGCCCCGGGCAGAGTCAGCGATCGCTCCAGATTCTCTCCGTCAAGGCTCATCTGGCCAGTCTAAGCAAAGCCGCGGAAATTCTCTTCAGAAACTAATTTGACTCGCCGACAGAAAGGCGGCTCGGGAGCGCGTCGGAGCCGCACCTCAAGATCGCCTGGTCCCAACCCATCGCCCGCGCCAAAGAGCCCGTCTGTGAGACTCTAGTCAACATGAAGCTCTCTGCGCCTCTCCTTCTAGCGCTGTGCCTCACCGTTTCCGGAATCACCCTCGCTCAGCAAGCGCCCTCTCCCAGATCATCAGCTCCTTTTACCGACCCCGCGAACCTTGGGGGAGAGCGAGTCTCCGCCTCCAATGGTCACGAGCTTCCCATCGACCAGGGATCGAGCGGCCTGGCGCAGCTTCTTCGCAAGCTCAACACTCGCGCCTCTCTGCTGCTGATCACCGCCCATCCCGACGACGAGGATGGCGGCATGCTCACCCTTTATTCCCGCGGCCTGGGGGCACGCGTCGCCACGCTCACCCTCAACCGCGGCGAAGGCGGCCAGAACTTTGTCACCGCCGACTTTGAGGACGCGCTCGGCCTCATTCGCACCCAGGAGTTGCTCAGCGCCGATCGCTACTTCGATGTGGACCAGATGTTTGGCGAAGAAGTTGACTTCGGGTTCTCTAAATCCATGCAGGAGTCCTTCCAGAAATGGGACCGCGAGCGTGTGCTCTATGATGTTGTCCGCGCCATCCGCATCTATCGTCCGCTGGTAATCGCCGCCGTCTTCGTGGGCAACGTCACTGACGGCCACGGCCAGCACCAGGTCTCCGGCGAGATCGCTCAGGAGGCATTCAAGGCCGCCGCTGACCCCAATGTCTTCCCCGACATGATCCGGCAAGGGATCCTTCCCTGGCAGGCGCTGAAGGTTTATGCTCGCGTCCCTTGGGCAAGGCTCACCAGCCAGGGCGTCTATGACTACGCCACGAATCAATACGTTCCCCCTCGCTTCCGCAACTACGTCACCGGAGCGGTCATCACCTCCAAGCCCAGCGCAGACGTCCTGGTTCCAGAGGGCGACACCGATCCCATTTTGACCGACGCCACCGCCGGCTTACCCTCCAGCCTAACGGCGAACCAGCCCATCA
>JAJZNH010001000.1 GCA_021811745.1 Acidobacteriota bacterium | reverse complement strand
GGGCTGCCTGATATCAACCGTAGATGATCGGTATCGAGCAGGCGAATATGTCGCCCAGAAAACTCGTCAATTCTTGCGCGAGGCAAAGCAAGACGGCAAGCCGTTCTTCTGCTGGGCAAGCATTTTACACCCCCATCAACCGTACACGCCGACCCAGAGATGGGCGGCGCTATATCCCATCAAAGATATGCCGCTTCCGCAAAACGTGCACCAGCCGGCCAATCAGTTACCGCCCTTGCTGGAGAACTGGCGCAGGCGCATGACAACGCCTTGGGATTGCGGCAAAGCCGCCGAACATCCTGAAATCTATCAGCGCTACATCGCCTACTACTATGCCCTGGTCAGTGAGACAGACCATTACATGGGGGAGATCTTGGATGAACTGGGCCGGCTCGAGCTTGATCGGGACACGATTGTCATCTATTCCACCGACCACGGAGATTTTGTGGCCCATCATGGCATGGTGGAAAAATGCGCGATGGGACATAACGTGTATGAAGATACGCTACGTGTGCCCTTCATCGTTGCCTGGCCAGACCAATTCAAGCAGCATGTGAAATGCGAAAGCTTATCCTCTCACCTAGATTTCGTGCCGACGATCATGGAACTCACCGGCATCGAGAGGGATGGCAATGCGCCTGCGTTACCGGGAAAATCACTGAGTCCGGTTCTGTATGAAGGGAAATCTACGAACCGGGATTGCATCTTCTCAGAAAACTGGTCGCAAGTTTCCGCGATCGGTGGACGCTATAAGCTCGGTCACTGGATCGATCCAACTGCCTATGGAAGGCGCTGGGACTATCGATCATTTGGCGACATGATGTTCGATCGTAAACAAGATCCATTCGAGGTAAACAATCTCTTTGATCAGCGATCGCTGCAAATGGAGAAGATGCATCTGCTGGGTCAGTTAGCCGAGTGGGACAAGCATACCTCGGTAGTGGGAAAAGAGGAGTTTGTCGCTCAATGGAAGGCAAGACACAGTGGGTAGTGCACACCTTCTTCCAGAGTTTGTAGAGGAGCTTTCGCAGGCTTTCGAGAAGAGTCGGAATCGGAATCTGTCCCAGCAAATGCGAGAAGACGTTGTGTGCGCCTGGTTTCCCGCAACACTCAGAAGTTTCACAAAGCTCTTGGAGATCTGCTCATGATTTATCGCCCTGCACGAATCATCTCTGTGATTTCCGTTCTTGGATTGGCACTCACAGCCGCGCCCGGTTTTACACAAATTTACGTTTCGCCACACGGTAGGGACGCAAATGCCGGCACCAGGGACAATCCAGTTCGCACCCTTGAGCACGCCAAGACGCTGGCCGTAGCCGCCATGCGGCGGGCCCAGGGTGACGTTGCCGTTATCTTAGGCGAGGGGACCTACAGGCTCACGCGCCCGCTCATATTTACGCCGGGCGACTCTGGCATCCACGGCCGCAACCTTGTCTTTGAGGCAATGCCCGGTACACGCCCCATCCTCAGCGGTAGCGTGCGCATCACCGGCTGGAAGCTCTACGATGCCACAAAGAATATCTGGTCCGCAAAGGTCCCGGCAGAAGTCAAAGGCGCACGGCAGCTATATATTGATGGAGTGCGCGCCACTCGTACGCGCGGCCGACTTCCGGTCGCACTCACCATGACTCCCACCGGCTATACAGCAGCGAACGACAGCATGGCTTCGTGGAAGCATCCTTCGTGGCTGGAGTTTGTCTATACCGGCGGCGCTTCCGTATGGTCTGAGCGTAGCGAGGGCCTTGGCCAGTGGACACAGCCGCGCTGCCCGGTCGCGGGCATCTTGGGAACAACCATCACAATGCAGCAGCCCTGCTGGGACAACTCCACAAAGCGCGTCATGTTGCCCAGCGGCGAGCGCACAGCAAACCTCGTAGGTCCCATGAGCGTCGGCAAGGAGCCGGCGTATGTCGAAAATGCCTTCGAACTCCTCGGTACTCCGGGCCAATTCTTTCTTGATCGTGACACGTCCACGATCTATTACACTCCGCGACAGTGGGAGAATCTGGTCACCGACGATGTGGAGCTGCCCATTCTGCAGAGCCTGATCGACGCCAAGGGAACAGCGGCGCATCCGGTCCACAACATCGTCTTCAAAGGCCTGCGATTTTCGTACGCCACATGGCTAGGCCCAAACGGCCCCGATGGCTTCTCTGAAATTCAAGCTGGCTATCAGGTTACAGGCCCAGACGGTTACACGAAGCAGGGGCTCTGCAAGTTGGTACCAGGTGGAACCTGTCCTTATGGCAACTGGACCGAAGAGCCCGCCAATGTGCGCCTGGCTTTTGCGCACGACATCCGCTTTGAGCGCGACGCCCTTGTGCACCTGGGCGCCGCGGGCCTCGACTTGGGCGAAGGCGCGCAAAACGACGTCGTGGAAGGCGCAGTCTTCAAGGACATCTCCGGTAATGGCCTTGAGTTGGCCAGCGTAAACGCGCCTTTGGCGCCGCTGGGCGATTTTGCCTCAAACAACCGCATCGACAACAACCTCTTTGAGGATGTGGGCGCCGAGTACCGCGGTGGTATTGGCATCGTCATCGGATACGCGCGCCACACACTGGTCACCCATAACCAACTCAACCAGTTGCCCTACGCGTCGATCTCAATTGGCTGGGGCGGATGGCCCGACAAGATTCGCATGGCCGGTCAGGCGAACAACTCCGCGTTCAACGTTATTTCAAACAACCTTATCCATAACGATATGTTGGTGCTCGGTGACGGCGGAGGTATTTATACACAGGGCCGCACCGGCAATTCGCTAGCTGATGGCGAGCGTGTCTCAGGCAACGTAATCTACAACCAATACAGTACTGGTCATGCCATTTACACAGACAATGGCTCATCGATGATCACCATCAGCGGCAATGTGATGTTCCACACCAATCGTGACAACTGGGGCGTACGCCACCGCGACTGGTACGACGGCAATGACGGAAAAGTCTTTGATCCGCTGGTCATCGAAGACAACTGGTGGCAGCAGGGCGACCCCGACTTATCAAAAGACAACATCACGGAGAAGGGCAACCATACCATCGATTCACTCTCTCAGGTTCCATCGGCGATTCTGCAAAATGCAGGCCTGCAGCCAGCGTTTCGCAACATTACGGCGCTGCGCTTTGGCAAAGCCGCTCCGCCCGAGCCGCCCACTCGCATAGCCGCATGGGCCGGCAATGGGTATGCCGACGTGACTTGGAGCCCTTCGGTGAATCAGGGCGGCTCCCCCGTGACTTCTTATATCGTGCACGCATCGAGCGGCTCCAGCGCGAAGATTTCCGCCGCAGACTTCTGGAAGTATGCCTACGTCAAGGTTTCCAATCTACCCAACGACAAGCCGCTGACGTTCACAGTGACTGCCCTGAATGCGGAAGGAACCAGCGTAGTCTCGCTGCCATCGCTGCCGGTCACGCCGGGCGATCGCAAACTCACGCCGCCAGCGGCCCCCGATGGCGTCAGCGTGCATCCCGGCAAGAGCGCGGTCACCATCTACTTCCGTCTCCCGCATCTGTACCGCCCTTCCGGCGAAGCCGGCCCGGTTCTCTCCTATCAGATCATCGTTAATCCTAACCGCCGCAAAGTAATCTTCACCGGCCGCGACATTGTGACCCTCCAGGGGAAGCGCACAGTCTTCGACGTCATCGGCGGCCTAACCTCAGGCAAGGCGTATACGTTCAGTGTGGCTGCTGTGAACAACGCGGGCGCAGGAGAGCCAGTGGTGGTTGGCCCTATAACTGTGCAGTAGGGGCTGAATAAGCAAGGCAGCCATCCGTGTAGTTATCCTCGTTGTAGTGAATAGAAGCTAACTGAGCATGAACCGAAGAAAATTCATATCCGCAGCCACAAGTGCGCTGGGTGCTTTGGGATTCCATGTAACCGGCAATGCGATGCCTGTTTTGGCAGCCGGCAAACGCGAGGTAGGCGCCGGTAACAAATCGATGCCGAACGTCCTGATTCTCATGACTGATCAGCATCGTCGTACCTGCATGGGTGCGGCGGGGGATCCGGTTGCGATCACTCCAAACCTGGACAAGCTTGCACGGGAAAGCGTGTACTTCACTAATGCCCCTCGGTGGTCACCTTAAAACCGGCCACTTGTGGTCAGTTCAAAACCGGCCACTTTGCGTGAGTCAGACGTGATTGTTTTACCCTGCTGCGGTCAGTTGGAGCAAGGCGCCGAGTTGCGCGGTAGCACCGCTAACGTGGTAAGTTGTAATCGCTCCGCCGGGGTCGCGCCTTGCGGAGCGATCCAGAGCCGCCTTGCCGGGGCTGGCTCCGCAGGAATCGGTACTCGTTACCCTCTGCTATTTGGCTGCGAGGCTCGATGGCGGAGGGTTTCGTGTTTCTGGCCAGATTCCTATGGTGAGGCTCCGGAAGAGGCGTCTGGATCCGAGTTTGCGACGACGCCGGGCGTTCTTTGCCCGGCCTCCTTATCGCTTTTGCTTTTGTCGTTATCATTGCGTCTCTCCCGAAGCGCCGGTTTTGGTGCGCCAGCTGCGCGGTCCGCATTTGAGCACGTGCCCGTGATGCAGCAGGC
>JAJZNH010000189.1 GCA_021811745.1 Acidobacteriota bacterium | reverse complement strand
AGCCAAAGCTGGCCTTCCGTACCGCGCTGCGCCACCACCTCGTCGAGCGGATGCTCAGCGAAATCTTCGGGATGGAGTGGTACGAGATTCACGAGGAGGCGGAGCGGCTGGAGCATGCCGTCTCGCCGGCCTTCGAAGCCAAGCTCAGAGAAAAACTGGGTGAGGGCGGCGCATGCCCGCACGGCAATTCGGTACTGCCGGAGAGCCCGGCCGAGCGCAAACGGCGCGGCGAGGTGCCGCTCTCCGAGGCCGTTGAAGGACAACGTTATACCGTCACCAGCCTCCAGGAACGCGATCCCAAGCTGCTGCTCTTTTTGCACCGTACAGGCATCGGCCCAGGGCAAAGCCTGCGCGTGACCAGCCAGAATTATGATCAAACCGTTTCGGTTGAGCTATCTACAGGGGCATCGATCCTGGGGAGGCCTGCGGCGGAGGCGGTTTGGCTGCGCGCCGAAATTTCATCATAATTTAAAATAAGAAAAATTATTAACCATAATTAACGAACTGTGGCATACTGGCAATAGAGAGTTATTTGTCTCTACTCCGGTATCTGATGTCCACTCAGGTTGTATCCCAGGTTTCGCTCACTGAGCCCTCTCTTCCGGGGGTGCATTCGTCCGTGCGCATCTCCCAGTCGCCCGTTACCTGGCGGCGACTACTGGGCTTTCTGGGGCCGGGATTCCTGATTTCAGTGGGTTACATGGACCCCGGCAACTGGGCCACCGACATCGCCGGCGGCTCGCGTTTCGGATACACGCTTCTGTTCGTCATCATGGCCTCGAATCTGATGGCCATTCTGCTGCAAAGCCTTTCGCTCAAATTGGGGGTGGCGACAGAGCGTGATCTGGCGCAGCTTTGCCGGGAGAATTACGGCCGGAAGGCGAGCTTTGCACTGTGGATCATGGCCGAAATCGCCGTTGCCGCCTGTGACCTGGCCGAGGTCATTGGCTCGGCCATCGCACTGGAGCTGCTCTTCCATATTCCGCTGTTTTACGGCGTGCTCATTACAGGATCGGATGTCCTGCTGATTCTGCTCTTGCAGCGCTGGGGCTTCCGTTATGTTGAGGCGGTGGTCATCGCCCTGATCGGGACCATCGTTGGCCTCTTCTGCATCCAGATGCTCCTCTCCCGCCCGGACTACGTGCCGGTCCTCCACAACCTTTTCATCCCGTCTCCCGCCATCGTCACCAACGCTGCAATGTTGTACATCGCCATCGGAATCCTGGGCGCAACGGTGATGCCGCACAATCTCTACCTGCACTCGTCGATCGTGCAGAGCCGCCGCTACAAGCGCACGCCGGAGGGCAAGCGCGAAGCCATCTTCCTGGCCAACGTGGATTCGGCGCTGGCGTTGACGCTGGCCTTGTTTGTGAACGCTGCCATTCTGGTGGTGGCGGCAGCAGTCTTCCATCGCCGGGGACTCTTTGACGTGGCGGCAATCCAGGATGCCTACAAGCTATTGAGCCCGATGCTGGGCGCGGCGGGCGCAAGCACGCTGTTTGCGATCGCTCTGCTGGCCTCTGGGCAGAACTCCTCGATTACCGGCACGCTGGCCGGGCAGGTGGTGATGGAGGGCTTCGTTCAAATGCGGATCTCGCCCTGGCTGCGCCGCCTGATTACGCGCTCCCTGGCGATTGTGCCCACCATTATTGTGGTTGCCTTTACCGGGGAACGGGGAACGGAGGATCTGCTGATCCTGAGCCAGGTGATTCTCTCATTCCAGTTGAGCTTTGCTGTGATTCCGCTGGTGAAGTTCACCGGAAGCCGCAAGATCATGGGCGAGTTTGTGAATGGCCGCTGGCTGCAAGGGCTGGCGTGGTTCACCGCTGTGCTGATTGCCGGGCTGAATGCATGGCTGCTGGTGCAGACGGCGATGGGGCGATAGCAGAGATCAGGGATCAGTTTTTGCGTCTGATGGGCATTCGCGCAAAGAACCCTCCTCTGCTTGATAGGTGGGGGCAATTACACATATCGCGTTCATCGTCATTCATCTCTCGCAGGCAATCACATTCAATCCGAGGCCGTTGACCTCAGGTACCGGCAACTGATAACTGATCTCTGTTTCCTGACCCCTGATTCCTGTTCCCTGTCGTACCATGGTTGCGATGCAAGTTCTTTCCGCAGCCGAGATGCAGGCATGCGACCGCGCTACGACGGAGCGGTTCGGAATTCCCTCTTTGAATCTGATGCGGGCGGCGTCCGCGGCCGTGGTGGCGTTGGCGCGTGAGCGGTTTCCGCGGGCACGGCGCATCACGGTGCTGTGCGGGCGCGGCAACAACGGCGGTGACGGCATGATGGCCGCGCGGCTGCTGGCCGATGCGGGCCTCGAAGTGACCACGCTGCTGCTGGGCGCGCCGGGCCTTCTCGCCGGCGATGCCGCCGCGGCCTGGAGCGAGCTGACCAATCCCATACGCGGCCAAGTCCATGTCGTATCAGAGGCGCGGGATCTGGCGCGGCACAGAGATGCGCTCGACGCTGATCTGCTTGTGGACGCACTGGTGGGCACCGGCTTCAAGCCACCGCTCAAAGGGCTGGCGCTGGCGGCGCTGGAGTGGGTGCAGGGCAGCCATGCGCCGTTTTTGGCGGTGGATCTGCCCTCCGGCTGGCCGGCTGACGCAACCAGCGCGACCGTGGATGGGCCGGTGTTTCCCGCGGATGCCGTCGTCACCTTTACCGCGCCCAAGCCCGCGCACGTTTTTGGGCAGTTGACGCGGCGGTGGGACCAGCCGGTGGTGGTGGCGCCCATCGGCTCGCCGGACGAGGCGATAGTTTCCACGCTTGGACTGCACTGGTCTGGTTCGTCGGCGGCCCTTGTTCACGCCCCGCGTGCGGCGGCGGCCAACAAGGGCAACTTCGGGCATGTGCTGGTGGTAGGCGGCACGTTTGGAACTGCGGGCGGAAAGTCGGGCGCACCGGCAATGGCGGCGGTGGCGGCGCTGCGCGCCGGAGCTGGACTGGTAACGGCGGCGGTTCCCGCGCCGGCAATGGCGGCGGTAGCCGCAGTAGCTCCGGAGCTGATGACATGGCCGCTGGCGCCGACGGCGGCCGGGCAGATCGCAGCGGGGAATTTAGCTGCGGAGACGCTCGCGGCGCTGACAGCGGGAAAGACGGTGCTGGCGGTCGGTCCGGGGCTCGGACAAGGTCCGGAGACGACGAAATTCACCACCGGATTGCTGTCGGAGACGAAGCTTCCGGCGGTCATCGACGCCGATGCGCTCAACATTCTGGCCGCCAAACCAGTGCTGCTGGGGAAGCTGGCGAGACCCGCAGGGACGGGCAGGCGCGGCGAGCGGATGCTGGTGCTCACGCCGCATCCCGGCGAGATGGCGCGGCTGGCCGGAATTACGACGGCTGAGGTGCAGGCCAACCGGCTCGATGCGGCGCGGAGCTTCGCGGAGCGTACGGGCGTGACGCTGGTGCTGAAGGGCGCGCGCACGCTGATAGCGCACCCGGACGGGCGCGTGGCCGTGAACACCACAGGGAATCCCGGCATGGCCAAGGGCGGCAGCGGCGATGTGCTGACCGGATTGATTGCCGGCATGCTGGCGCAGTTCCCCGCGGATGCCGGGCGGGCCGTGGAAGCCGCGGTCTATCTGCACGGGCTGGCCGCCGATCTGGCGGTGCGCAAGGCCGATGAACACACGCTGCTGGCTACGGACGGTCTTGGGGAGTTGTCGCGGGCGATTCGCCTGCGCATCTTCGAGCTTCACAGGGACGGCGCGAACGGGTATGTTTGGTTGCAGGGGCTGCCGGCGGAGCCATCATCGGCCACGGCCGCCTATGGGACGGCGGAATGAGCAATCCGGCTCCTGCCGCAGAAGGCAGAATTCACGAGTTCACCACGGAGAGTGGCGCGGACACCGTCGAAGTGGGCCGCAAACTGGCCCATTTGCTCAAGCCGCCGCAACTGCTGGTTCTCCGCGGCGAGTTGGGTACCGGCAAGACCACGCTGGTGAAGGGCATTGCGCAGGCCCTGGACGCCGCCGAACCCGACGAAGTAACCAGTCCCACGTTTACGCTGGTGCACGAGTACGACGGCACACAGGACGGCCGGCAGGTAAAACTCTACCATCTGGATGTCTACCGCCTGGAGAGCGAGCGGCAACTGGAGACTCTGGGACTGGACGAGTTGCTGACACCCGAGGCGCTGGTCGTCGTGGAGTGGGGCGAAAAGTTCAAGAGCATCCGCAAGAAAGCAACGGGTGAGATCGCGATCGCTTCGGCGGGTGGCGATGCGCGCAAGATCACGGTGATGCTGAAGGAGTAGCGGAGTTCGCCCGCCGTGACGGGGCAGCCGCGCTGCGCGCGCTTGCGGAGCAGGCTCCCTGGCATTCGATCGGAACCGGAGCAACGTCATCCACATACGCAACGAGCTGGAAAATCCATGACTGCACCTGCTCACTCCGAAGACAAGGTTGGCTGCTGCGCATCGTGCGCAGCTTCGCCCGCTCTTCCTCGCCCGGTTGCATGGCTGCAGGGAATCACTCTTGCCTGGATGACTCTGGAATGCGCTGGCTCGCTGTATGCAGCGG
>JAJZNH010000022.1 GCA_021811745.1 Acidobacteriota bacterium | reverse complement strand
GCTGGGAGCCGCCTTGCGCCGTCGAGGCCAATCCGCCGCCATCATCGAGCGTGGCGAGACCGCCGGCGGCGGCTATATGTTGGGTATCCTGCCGTTGGGAGGCCGCGTGCTCAACGCACTCGATCTTACCCGCTCCTATCTCGATAGCAGTTTGCCCATGCACGTGTACGTGCTGCACAACCGGCATGGCAGATTCACGCGCAGCTACCCGCTTGCACCGCTTGTCGAGCGTTTCGGCGCATGGCGGGGGATCGAACGCGGCCCACTGCTCGAGATTCTGCGCGGAGCTGCCGGGCCGATCGAGTTTGGCTCAACCATCCGGAAACTCGAAGAAAAAACTGCTGGTGTTACGGCCACCTTTCACGATGATTCGCAGACCACCTTCGACCTGATCGTGGCCGCCGATGGCATTCATTCTCACACCCGCAAATTGCTCCTCAACTCGCACGAGGTGGAGGAATTTGATCTCGGCTGGGGTGGCTTCGTGATGTGGGGCGCTTTCAACGGCCAGGAACCCGATACCTATCGTGAACTATGGTCTGCGGGGTGGGGGATCGGCATCTATCCGGTTCCCGGGCGAATCGGCATGTTTCTCGGCGGCCGGCACGATGTGCTGAGCCATCGCAACCCGGAAGACTTTGCCGCCGAGATCGAGTCGCGCCTCCCCGCGGGGCCGTTTCTTCAAGCGCTGCAATCCCGTGACCGCAAGGCGTCCGGTTTCTACTGGAAGCTGGCTGACTGTCGCGCGCGGATCTGGCATCGCGGCCGCACTGTGCTTCTGGGCGACGCCGCTGCGGCATTCCTGCCCACCGCGGGCGTCGGCGCCTCGGCCGCCATGGATTCGGCTGCCGCCTTGGCTGATGAGCTCTCCCGTGCCGACCCACAACATATCGAATATGCTTTAGATCTTTACGAGAAACGCCAGCGTCATCGCGTAGAGCTGGCGCAGAAGAACTCCCGCGAGCTGGCCAGATATATGTTCGTCAAGAGTCCGGCCATGGCCTGGGCGCGCGATCAGGCCATGCGCTTTTACACGCCGGAGATGCTCTTGAAGGGTATCTCAAAGGTGATGGCCGGCGGATAACGAAGGCGCTGCCTGCCTAACATCCTGCTCTTTTTCCACCAGCGCGCTCGACCCCTCGGACTCAGATGCTTCCCTATCTCCTCATGTCCGGCGACACGGTCGCGGTTTCACTGTCCCTCGCTGGACGCCGTTACTTTGAATACAACCCTCCGCTTGTGTTCAGGCTCGGCTTGGCGTTGAAGCTTCCGAAGGTCATCCCTTCGCCCGACGCGATATATTCCTTCATCTTCGCCGACATCTGGCGCGCGATCTCCGGATAACGATCCACCACGTTCGTCAACTCGTTGGGATCTCTTTCCAGGTTGTAAAGTTGCGGCTTATAGGTGCTGAGCGGCGCTCCCGGTGAAAGATGGAATTGTTCCTGATGCGCCTCGGGCTTCCAGATTTCGGTGTAATTCCATTCTTTCGTGCGCGCCGCTCCTACCCAGCCGTAGGTCTGCACTACGCTGTCGCGTATCGAGCGGGTCTCTCCCGTCACCAGGGGCCACAGGTTGGCTCCGGTCACGCGCGGCGGCGGCTTCAGGCCCAGCAGATGGAGCAGCGTGGGCATCACATCCGGGATCTGCACGAACCCATCCACCTTTTTCCCCGCATGCTCGCTTCCAGGAACATGGACCAGCAGCGGAACATGCGTCACCTGGCCGCGCAGCTTGTCCGGCCCCTTCAAGAACTGTCCGTGCTCGCCCAGCATGGCGCCATGGTCCGACATGAACACCACCACCGAGTTCTCGAGCAATCCAAACTGCTCGATCGTGTCCAGCAGATTGCCCACCCAGTAGTCCACGTCGTTCACTGAGCCGGCATAATTAGCTCGGAACCGGTCCTTGATCTCGTCCGAGAGCGGAACCGTATCGTATGGCGGCTCGATGAAGCTTGGGTCCTTCGCATTGGGCATGTACTTCTCGAGGAAGCGCCGCGGCGGGTCCCACGGCTCGTGGGAGTTGAACGACTCCACGTGCAGATAAAACGGCCGCTGATCATGGTTTTCGTTCAGCCACCGGATGGCCTCCTGCATAACAATCTGCGTCACCGATTCCCCATGCTGCTTCCACATGTTGCGGTTGGCCTTGTATTGGCTCAGCTCCGCGTGCAGCCCGGGAAAGCGCGCCATGTACTCCGCCGAAACCAGGTCGCTCACATCCAGCAACTTGTGCGGCGAGGTGCCGTAGGAATCCCATTCCAGTCCCCGCACCCATCTCCAGCTATCAAACCCCCGCTGAAAGTTCTTGCTGGGCTTGAATTGGTGATACAGGCTGCTGATAAGCGTATTGACGTAGCCGGATTGCTGGAGCGTCTCGCTCAGCGTCACATCCTCGTTGTAGAGCGCATGCCAGCCCGGCAGTTGTACGCTCTCGTGCTGGCGGAAGTAGTAGAACGGAATCACGCGCCGCCCCGTGTAGAGCGTACGCCGGATGACGATCGTGGGCATTCCCTCTGCGTAAGCGTCATTGAAGACCACGGCCTTCTCGGCGAAGCGGTCTAAATTGGGCGTCTCCAGTTTGTCCAGCCATCTAGGCCCGTAGCAAGCCAGATTGTCGTGGCGAAACGTGTCGCTGACAATCACAATCAGGTTCAGGTTGTTGCCCTGCTGCTTGGGCGGCGGTACGTACACCGATCCGCACTCATCGCACGGTTGGGCAAGCTGGCTCCCACTCGCCCATACGTCTCCCGCGCCTGTGCCGGCCGCGATACCAGCCGCCGTCTTCAGAAAGCGCCGCCTTGAAAAGCTTCCCTTGCTCATTGCTGGTTCCTCTCATTCATCCATTAATATGTCAGGAAAATCCGCTCCGAATGCAACGCAAGCATTGTACCGCTCCGCATTCCACATGCATTCCAATGCCCATTGAGGTGGGACTCTGGCGCCACTGAAAAGCGATTGATCGCTGCCTAAGCAATGTGCTCTTTCATCCCGGTCAAAGCGCCACATAGCGGCCCGGTGTCGCAGGATCTGCGGCAGACTTTCTAACACTTGGGGACATTTCTTATGCAGAAACCGTTAATGCCTTATTGTTGGATTGATTCGGACGAGCAGGAGACGGCTGTACGCCTGCAAGCGATGCTGGAGACAGTACTAGGAACTTGTTGAAAATAGCGAAGTCGCATCGTAGTTGTTGGAGATCGCCACGGTTTTCCGGTTCAAATTTGTCCGAAAGTGGGCTTCGGGCCGTGATTTTGCGGATTTCCAAGGGACGGTGATCGGCTCAGAAGTGCCGGTTTCCTGCCTTCAGGCACACTGCACCATCAGGCTTGGCAACCGGAGCAGGTTGTGGACCGCGCAACTGAAGACGAACAGCCAGTCCACTTTTGCTAGTCCCCGCAGCTTCACTTGTCTGAATGGACCGGTCTGCTTCAGCCAACCGAACCCTTTTTCGACCAGCCAACGCCGGCTCAGGCTGATCGCGTATCCAGCATGACGTATCGTTCGGTGGTCCAGATTGCTTCTGCGGCCGTTTTCGTTCTTAGTCACGTGCGGCGTGACGTTTAGCTCTCTCACCGTGCGCACAAAGTCCTCGCTGTCGTAGCCCTTGTCGGCGCCCACGGTGATGCGCCGCGAGCGGTGCTTCTGCTTCTCACTGAGCATCAGCAGCGCCGCATCGCGCTCGGCCATACCGTCGGCCGTGGTCACCATGGCGTCGGCGATCAATCCGTTGCGGTTCTCCACCAGCACGTGGCCCAGGTAGCTCAACTTCGACTCCTTGCCGTAGCTCTTCTTGTAAAGCCGTGCGTCGGCGTCTTTGGTCGAAGCGTGCGTCTTGTTGCTGCGCTTCTAGCCATGGAAGTTGCCGTTATCGTCACCGCCGTCCTTCGGCCGAAAACTCTTCTGCGATGCCCATACCGGAGTCAACGTGCCGTCCACGGTGAAATGCTCGTCACTCATGTACTTCTTCGCAGAGCGGTTGACTCCACGCTGGCCACGGCGCGGCTGCGCTTTCTGTTCCTGGCCGCGCGCATCTGGCGGCATGCCGGACGCGTTGGCGTCAGCTACAGCCAGCACTATCTGGAGCAGGGCGCTTTCCATCGCTTGATGGTGCGGCTGCACGGCATCGAGCGCACCGGCAACGGCTTTGCATCGGTGCTGGCCACGGCGCTGACTGGCTGATGGTGGCCGTGCATAGAATCCTATGCACCTGCGGCTCGACAGAAACAACGACTTACCAGAAGGACGCCAATGTGGGGAGAAAAACCACTCCGAGTTAGCCAGGATAAGCGGTCAACGCCGCACACCGCCCACGCGAAGACGCTCGGATTGTGCATAATTCAGGTAACACAGTTTCTCCCTTCGCATAGGTGATAAATAAATCGACTAGATAGAGGACTTGACGCTCATTAGGCCACAAATGGAGGGATGTTTGGGGCTAGCATCCCTCCCTCTCCCGCGGCTGCGCTGGGACTCATCGTCACGCCGGGAAACAAAGAGACGCCGCTTCAGCGGGAACGCCACCGATGGGCG
>JAJZNH010000590.1:3771-4544 GCA_021811745.1 Acidobacteriota bacterium | reverse complement strand
CGACACGGTCGAGTGGATGATTCCGATTCTGTGGCCGATCGATATGCTCAACCTGCCGCGGCGTGGTCCCCGGCCCACGCTCAAAGAAGAAACCCGCATCACGCTGAAGGTAATGAACGATCTGGTCGTTCCTGCGACTGACGCTCCGGACAAGGATCCTTACGGTCTGACGCACCGCTCGCCGAATGCCTATGCGCCCGAGCCTCCACCTCCCGCGCAGGAGCAGCAACCCGCTCCGCAATCGGCGTATGTTCCCGAATACCAGCCGGCGCCACCGCCTCCGGTGTATTACGCTCCGATGGTCGTGGCCATGACTCCCCCGGTGATCGCCTATGCGCCCTCGGCGTATGCGCCGTGGATGTATACGCCGGTGATCATCAGGCCATCGCAGCCCGTGATCGCCTATGCTCCTGTGGCGGGGTATTACGTTCCGCAAGGTTATGCCGGAGCGTACGTCTACGGCGCACCTGCGGTAACGTACTACGCTCCGGGAGTCTCTGCCTACGCGTCGCCCAGGGCTGCATACCACTCTCCATGGACGTACCCTCCTGGCAACAACAATGTGCTCAGGGCTGCTGCGCCCCCGACACAGGCAACCTATGGGAACATCAGGCGAGTGTCGTACACGCGGCCGGTACCGCAGCCCCAGAGCTATGGCAGCACGGTGGGAATCGGAACGGTGTACAGCGTCTACTGAGTCCGGCAGCCGAGCCATTGGGACCGGTTCGTGTCGGGGAAATGTTGTGGTTGAAGCGCGTGAGGGGCTTGCCAGG
>JAJZNH010000590.1:0-3761 GCA_021811745.1 Acidobacteriota bacterium | reverse complement strand
AGAATTATTTGCGTCTATGCAAGATTGAAATTACGGAAATGCGAGAACGTGTGTGGACCTCCTCGAACGGCCGGGGCATCGCTTCCGGCCGTTTGTCTTTTTCGCCAATTGACGCACCTGCCTTCCCGGTGATTTCATGGTTGCGTCAGGTTGCGCACTCTTCCCCCGCAATTTGAACGGGGAGTCATTGCATATGCGTGTTCGCGCGACGATCTGGCCGGTAGTTCTCTTGTCGGGTTCTCTCTTTTGTGGATGCAGCGGAGGCGGCGCAGCGAGCGCCTCAACCACCACTTCCGCAACACAAACAACAGCTCCAACCATCTCCACGGCCAATGCGCAAAACGGCGCCGTGATCGTTACGCTGGTTCCATCGGAGTCCGGCTCTCTTATCTATTACACCGTTGATGGAACCACGCCGACGACGAGTTCGACGCGCTATGTCGCGCCCTTTCTGGTTTCTTCAAACGTGACGGTCAAGGCGATCGCGCAGATGGGAAGCGAGACGGCAAGCAGCGTCACCAGCCAGGACTTCAATGTCAATATTCCCTCGGATACGCTGGTGTGGTCCGACGAGTTTGAGAACTCGACCGGCGCCAACGCGCAGCCCAACCCTGCGGTCTGGAAGTACCTCACCGGGGCAGACGTGAATAGCAGCGTCGATATTCACTGCGCGTATAACTCGAGCGCGTCGCCGTGCGATCCGGCCTATCCCAATTCCTTTGTGGGGACGGATGGCTTTCTGCACATTGTCGCGCAGCAGCCTTCTTCCGGCGTCTACACTTCGGCGCGCATGCAAACGCAGGGACTGTTCAGCTTCCAGTACGGAAGGCTCGAAGCGCGCATCTGGGTGCCGGAAGGGCAGGGCATCTGGCCGGCATTCTGGCTCGAAGGCAATAACGCCAGTACGGCCGGCTGGCCGGCCTGCGGCGAGATGGACGTAATGGAGCGGATCAACTCGGCAGGTCTGCCTCCCGTGGGCACGCAGAGTAATCCTCTGCCGGGAACTTCCGACTGGAACGAGGGGTCGATTCATGGCACCGGCTTTACGGGCGGCAAACTCGGCATGACCTACGATTTCACCGGCGGCGCCACCGCGGCCGGTTGGCACACCTATGGCATGATCAAGACGCCGAACAGCATCGCGTATTACGTGGATGATCCCACGCACCCCTACGCGACCTTCACGCCTTCGAGCCTGAACAATCTTTCCGGCGCTGTCTGGCCTTTTGATAGCGGCCAGTCAAACTTCATCATTCTCAATATCGCTATCGGTGGCAATTGGCCCGGCCCGCCCAATTCAACCACACCGTTTCCCTCGACTCTGCTGGTGGATTACGTGCGTATCTATACCAACTAAAAGCGGTTGCGATCAATCGCGATACGATCCTTCATGCCTGCGCTGGCGTTTTCAATCGCTGGCTACCATCGCGGGAGTCTCATCCACCGCGACGGGGGCTGAAGATTGCAGTTGATTTTTCCGGCGCAATGCCGGTATCATGGCTCGTATGGAAATGCACTCTTGTTGTCGCTGCTGTTTCACGCATCGCGTGCGCAGTTGACCTGGGTGTGAAAGTCGATTTTTAAATCCAAGTTTTTCTGAACGCCCGCGATGGACTCGAACTGTCGCGGGCGTTCTATTTTTTTGGTCCAAAGGTGAACTATGACCCAAACTGTTGACGTAAAAGAGACAAAAGCACAACGCGCCGAGCGCCTCAAACTTGAGAAGAATCCCTGGCAGGCATTCGACGAAGTGCGTGCCTTTGCCCGCGCAGGCCGCTCCAGCGTGCTGCCCGAATGGGCATCCATGTACTTCAAATGGTGGGGCGTCTATACCCAGGGCGATGGTGTAGGTGCAGTCGGCGGCAAGGGCGGCGAGGGGTTGGCCTCTGATTACTTTATGATGCGGATCGGCTTTCCCAATGGAATCGTCTCCGCCCGGCAGCTTCGCGTGATTGGCGAACTGGCGCGCAAGCATGCCCGCAACCTTGCCGACATCACCGTCCGCCAGAATATTCAGCTTCACTGGCTTACCATCGAATCGCTTCCTGAAATCGTCGATACTTTGAACGCCATCGGCCTCTCCCCGAAGGGTGCGTGCGGCGATGTGGTGCGCAACGTTACCGGCTGCCCGCTGGCCGGCATCGCCGCCGATGAGCTCATCGATGCCTCGCCCATTGCGCTTGAGATCTCCCGTCTGCTCAAAGGCAATCCGGAGTTCTACAACCTGCCGCGCAAATTCAAGATATGCGTTACCGGCTGCCCCACCTGGTGCGCTTACCCCGAGATCAATGACATTGCATTCACGCCGGTCGAGCGCGGCGGCGAAGTGGGCTTCTCGGTGCGCGTTGGCGGTGGCCTCTCCAATGAGCCGCATCTAGCCGTCCGGCTCGATGCCTTCGTTCATCCGCATCAGGTCGTCACCACGTCCCGCGCCATCGCAGAGATCTTCCGTGACAAGACGGTGCTGCGCGAAAGCCGTGACCGCGCCCGCCTCAAATATCTTTTCCTGAAAGAAGGCTGGACTGCGTCGGATTTTCTGGCTGAGTTGCAATCACGGCTGCCATTCACTCTGGAGCCGGGCGCGCCTGAGCAGGTTCCCGATGAAATTCTGCGCGATCACGCCGGTGTTCATCCGCAGCGCCAGCCGGGCCTGGCTTACGTCGGGGCCTCGGTCCTTCGTGGCCGGCTGACCGGCGAGCAGTTGCAAGCCGCAGCCGAGTTGGCCGAGCGTTTTGGCAGCGGAGAGCTTCGCGCCACAGTTACGCAGAATCTGCTCTTTATCAATGTGCCTTATCGCAAGACCGGTGAACTGGCGCGCGAACTCGGACAGATTGGTCTTCATGTGAATGGATCGCCATTCTGGCGCGGTGCCATCGCCTGCACGGGCACCGAGTTCTGCAAGCTGGCCATCACCGAGACCAAGGGCTTTACGCGCTGGCTCGTCGATGAACTTGAAGAGCGCCTGCCGCAGTTCGATCAGCAGCTCAAACTGCATGTCACCGGCTGCCCCAACGGCTGCGGCCAGCACTGGATCGCTGACATTGGCCTCGAAGGCAAGAAGATCAAGCACGAGGGCAAACTGACCGATGCTTACTACTTCTGCCTTGGCGGAGCGGTCGGCCAAAACGCGGGCATCGCGCGCCCGGTTGGCTATCGCTGCCCGGCGCCGCTGGTGCCGGAAGCGATCGAGCGCCTGTTACGCGGATATCTGGCCGAACGCCAGCCAGACGAAAACCTTCGCGC
The DNA here is from genome assembly GCA_021811745.1 of Acidobacteriota bacterium. The sequence continues at coordinate 518 of JAJZNH010000590.1, read as the reverse complement.
ATGGTTCGCACGTCATACCAATGACGAGCTTCGCGCCCAGCTTGCCGGCGAAAAACTTGCCGCCGTTGAGCGCGACCGTCCGGTTGGCCACGTTCCGCAAGCAGTGGGCGACTGACAACTGAAAACTGACAACTGAGTACTGATCCCATGAGTCTTCTGCCAATCTTTCTCAACCTCGATGGCCGCCCGGGCCTGCTCGTCGGCGCGGGCGCAGTCGCGCTCGACAAGATCGGCAGCCTGCTTAAGACCGGGCTGCGCCTTCGCGTCGTCGCTCCCGAGGCGCGGCCTGAAATTCGCCAACTGGCCGCCGAGGGCAAGTTCGAATGGATCGAGCGCCACTTCCAGCCTGCCGACCTCGACGGCAACTTCGTGGTGATCGCTGCGACCGGCGACTCCGCGGTCAACGCCGAGGTGTACCGCGAAGCCGTCGCGCGCAACATCCTGTGCAACAGCGTAGACGACATTCCGAACTGCGATTTCTTCTTCGGCTCGGTCGTCAGCCGCGGCAAGTTGCAGAT
>JAJZNH010000359.1 GCA_021811745.1 Acidobacteriota bacterium | reverse complement strand
CCCGCCGTCCCCGCAGCTCCGGCGACGTAAATCAGGCCGAGTGTGAAAGGCCCATATTGGAGGCGCTGGAGAACCAAGTAAGGAAAGGCGATGATGATGAGGCCGGCGGCGATGCTTCGCGATGCGAGGAAGAGAGACAAAAGAATGAGATCTTTCCGGTTCATTGCGGCCTTCCCAGCCGCCGCGGCGTGAGCGGCCCGCTCAGACGCCTAGAGTCGGCTCGTGCTCCTGGAGCGGTATTCATCAAACCGAAGCAGTCTCGCATAAAAAGATGGAACGTAGAGTCAGGGGTTCTGATAGCAAGCGAACAGGAATTTGCGGGTTACCGATTCCACTGGGTCCGAGCCTGACAATGGCTAAAAATGAAGCCCTACCATTCTCAGATGCGCTCTCTCCGGCGGCGGACCGTTGCTGATGTGCGTGCCGGGCAAGAGGCGGTCCAAAACGCCTGCGGTTCGGAATCGTTCCAGAGGTGTGGAAAGGCAACGCACCGGCAGATCGAGGTTCTGGCGCCATCCTCGGCCCTTATAAATGACCATGTTGCGCATGAGCTGACCTCTGGGGAGAAATGGCGCCTGGCTATTGAGCAGTGTACCAATCTGACGGCAGGATCTAGGGGCGATGGCCAAGGAGTGGACATGCCGGGCCGCGGGTCGTGTCGGGCCGGTCCTTGATTCTTGGACGCCGGTGGGCCGGCCGTCCAAAAAGGAGGATGGAGGCATGGTTGACTTCCTGAAGCACTAGCCGGGGGTCTGGCAGGCTTTTGTCAGCAATGCCAGCGGTTGGCCGCGCTCGCGGCGTGTTTTCACTACGCTCGGGAAAGATGACCAGGCGGCACAGAAGCGAAGTTGCGCAGAGGGCATTTTGACAAGCGCATTGTAGGAGAGCGCCCCTCGCCGCACCGGTTCTTCCTCGTTATCACAGGATCAGGAACCTGGGATGAGGTCCGTTTGCTGCTGTCTTACTCGTAACGGAGCGCCTCGATCGGGTCCAGATTGGCGGCCTTCCAGGCGGGATAGATGCCGAAGATCAAGCCGATACCGCAAGAAACGACAAAGGCAACCACGACCCATAGCGCAGAGAGCGAGGCGGGCAGGCCGATGGGTAGCAGTGCAATCGACCAGGTTAGCAGCCCGCCCAATAACACGCCGATCACACCGCCCAGGGCACAGAGCGTAACCGCCTCAGTGGTGAACTGCGTGAGAATCGTCCGCTTGGTGGCGCCAATGGCTTTGCGGACGCCAATCTCGCGGGTGCGCTCGGTCACGCTCACCAGCATGATGTTCATAACGCCCACCCCGCCCACCATCAGTCCCACGCTGGAAACCGCGACCATGAAGATCACCAGGCCCTCGGTGAGCTGATTCCAGAGCCGGCTGATGGAATCCGGGCTGAATATATTGAAATCATCCGGCTGCTCGACGCGCACCTTTCGCCGGATGCGCAGCAGTTCGCGGACCTCTTCCTCGGCCAGCGCCTTATTCTTGGGCGAGTCGTACTTCACGCTTACCCACAGGTCCTTGTCCTCCGGATGCAGGTCGTGGAAGGTGTTGAAGGGGAAAAACACCTGGCTGTCGGCCCGGTTCTTGCCACTGCCAAAGGGCTGTTTTTGTTTGTCGAGCACGCCAATCACGGTATAAAGGCCGGTTTCGATGTTGACCTGCTTGCCGAGTGCATCTTGGCCGTCGAAGAGCTGCTGCCAGGTGTCATAGCCCAGGATGCAGACATGCGCGGCGCGGCGATCCTCTTCCTCGGTAAACATGCGGCCTTCCAGGAGGTTGAGGTTCATCACGTCCGCCACTTCGGCGGTAGCGCCGGTCAGGATGGTACCCCCGACCTTCCTGCCCCTGTACTTCACGTCCACTTCGCCCACCTGGTACTGCGCTGTGTGCTGCAAGCTGCCGTCGACGGCCACTACGTGAGGCAGGCTGCGCAGCGCCATGACGTCACCCATGGTCAGCCGCTTGCGCGCCAGCATGGCCGCGGTGGGGCGGACGCCGATCACCGGCATGTGGAAGACCCAAAGCACATTCGAGCCCAACGAACTCACCCATTCGTTCACCCGGTTGTTGAGCCCGTTGATGACCGACGAAATGGTGATGACCGTGGTGACGCCGATGACGATGCCCAGGATGGTCAGCCCGGAGCGCAGCTTATTGGTCTTGAGCGTATCAAGGGCCAACCGGACGGATTCGCGAGCTTGTCCTTGCGCCATGAAGATAGCTCCCAGCTTCTTTAGAGTTCCGCGCGGAGCGCCACCACGGGGTCTAGCCTGGCAGCCTTGCTGGCTGGATACACCCCGAAGAAAATGCCCACGGAGGTGGCCACAAACAGGCCCAGTAAAACGGCCCACAGCGGCACGGCGGTGGGGAAGCCCACAACCAGCGTGATCAGCTTGCCCACCATGATTCCGCCCAGCACCCCGAAGAGGCCGCCCACAAGCGCCATGGAGGCGCTTTCCATCAGGAATTGCAGCAAAACATCCCGTTGCTTGGCCCCCAACGCCTTGCGCACCCCGATCTCGCGGGTTCGTTCCGTTACCGTCACCAGCATGATGTTCATGATGACCACGCCGCCCACCACCAGCGAGATGGAAGCCAGCCCCACCACCACCCAGGCGAATAAGCCCAAAAACTGATGGGCAAGATTAAGAAAGGTGTCGTTGCTTTCGAGTTCGAAATCGTCGGCCTCGCCGGGCGCGTCGTGCCGGAGCGTCCTCATCACCACCCGCACCTCGTCCTTGGCCTGCTCCATCCCCTCGGCTCCGCCCGTGGCGCGGGCATAGATGTTCACTGAGTCGTTGGTGCCGTAGATCTGCTGATAGGTGGTGATGGGCACGGCCACCCAGTTGTCCTGCGACTGTCCCAGAACGGTTCCCTGGCGTTCGGCCACGCCGACAATGGTGTAGGGGATGCCGTCGGCGCGGATGACCTTGCCGATGGGATCGACCGGCCCCAGAAGGTTGGCGACGATGTCGTACCCCACGATGGCGATGTGAGTGGCGTGATTTTCGTCGACAGGCGTGAAGCCCCGTCCCTCCACGAGATTGATGTTGTTCAGCGCGAGCATGGTCCAGGTGAAACCGCGCACCTGGGTGTTGTCGCTAGAGTGTCCGCCGTAAACCACGTTGGTGGTCCTGTCCAGCTCCGCGCCTACCGCCGTGCAATCCGCGCAGCCGGCGCGCACCGCCTGATAATCCTCGATATGGATGATCTTGCGCTTCTGGAATCTGAAGTAGTCTTCCGGGGTCAGGATCACGCTGGGCATGCGCGTGACCTCAAACACGTCCGCTCCGTAGCCGGAAAGCTTGGTGCTGATGTACCGCTTGGCGCCCTGCACCAGAGTGATGACCATGATGACCGAAGCCACGCCCATGACCACACCGATGAGCGTAAGAATGGTGCGCATCTTATTCGCCCAAAGCGACTGCAGCGCGAGTTTGAAGGCTTCGACGAAGGGCATGATTCTGCCTTCTATGATACGCACCAGCCCGGCGCATGGTTGCAGCCGCGTTTATCGCCCCGAACTGCCGAACCCTTTGCCGGCGCGCGCCGAGACTTCCAAGGTCTCTCCTTCCTCAACGAGGCCGGTAAGAACAGGTACGGGAACCATCTGCGCGATCTTTTCACCGGCCTTCAACTCCACGGCTGCGTCGCCGAGGTTGGTCATCAGCACCAGAATTTCGCCGCGGTAGCCGGCATCGATCACCCCTCCGGTGGAGGCGATTCCGCGCGCTGCCATCGACGACCGATCGCGCACCAGCAAGCCGAGCGGCGCGCCAGTCTCGGGGTGCCGGGCTTCGACGGCAATACCGGTCCGCACCTTCGCCGTAGACCGCGGTTCGAGCACAACGGCCGCGAGCGCAAACAGATCATAGCCCAGGTCCTCGCCGGGATGAGCCACCTCCGGAAGCCGTGCTCCCGCTTCCAACCGCTTCACGAGCAACATGCATCGATGGTAAAAGAGACGATGCCGCCGCGCACAGAGAATCCGCGATACGGCCCATCGGGGCAGCCGTTCGGCCAGCCCAATTGACCGGGAGAAACCTTCGGTTTCATGGAGCAGCGGTCACAAAGCTGGGGTCGTTCAGGATGAACAACATGCCCGCCGAACCGGAATCAGGGACGGTAGCGCGCCCTTTGCGAATGTTGCAACGGGTAAACCGGTGGTGTTGGTCCTTGAGAATGGTCGGCCACTGACAATCGATTGGGCAAAGAAGCATGTCCCCGCGATTCTTGAGGCACGGTATCCCGGTGAACTCGGAGGCAAGACCATTGCGGAGACGCTGTTCGGAGAAAACGATCCGGGAGGTCATCTTTCCATCAGCATTCCTCAAACTGTGGGCCAACTGCCCGACGATTACGATACCGACCCTTCGCGGGTAGATAAATATATCGAAGTTGGGTAGCTGCCTTAATACAGTAGGCTCAAGATGTTGAGATTTTCGAGTCAAGACCCGGTTTGTGGCCTGACTATGCAGCCACTTGGCAACAGTTTCGCGCTTGGTTTGCTGACGCAATGTCCTGCGTTCCCTATCTGGAACATC
>JAJZNH010000682.1 GCA_021811745.1 Acidobacteriota bacterium | reverse complement strand
TGGCGGCGCTCGAAGAGTGGTTGAACACCGCCGGTCTGCAGAACGTAAGAAACATCAATCGAGTGCTCCAGTCCGCATTTCCTTGGGATCAGGCTCGCAGTATGCAAGCATGATTTTGCGGCTGCGCTTCGTGAGAGGGTTTAAAGCGCAATACCGGTATTGAAAGCACGGCAAGCTCTGCCGGAAAGGTGCTGGAGGACGTTTGCTACAAGCGGACCAGATTTGCGGAGCGGAGAGCGGGGTTGCTACGCAGGACCGGCCGAATCGGCACCCCTGGCTGATTCTCAGCCTGCTCTTCATCCTCACTGTAATCATGTTCATCGCCCGCCAGGCGCTTTCGGTGATGGCGCCAGTGCTGCGCACCGTCTTCCATCTCTCCAACGCGGCGTATGGGCGGATTGTCTCGGCCCTGGGTTTCGGCATGATGACCGGCGAGTTCCCCATGGGGTACCTGATGGACCGGTTGGGCGCGCGGTTGGGGTTGTCGGCAGCGGTTTGCTGGTGGTCGGCAGCAACCGGATCGCTTGCGCTTGCCGGATCGGGGTTCCAGCTCGGGCTAGCGCAATTCTGGAAGGGAACGGGTGAGTGCGGCGCCTATTCCGGCGGGGTGAAGACGGTGACCCGACTCTTTGAAAAGAAGGACCGCACGCTCGCCATCGGCATCTTTAACGGCGGCAGCGTCATTGGCGCTACGGTAGCCCCGCCGCTGATCGTCTATCTGCTGCACCATTATGGCTTTCGCGTCGCGTTTCTGGCGCCGACGCTGGCAGGTTTTCTCTGGATCCCGGTTTGGTGGATGCTCTATAAACGCGAGCCTTCGGTCAAGGCGGAAGCGGCGCGGCCGGCCATCTCCATGCGGCAGATGTTGGGCAAATCCTCATCCTGGGCTGTGATGCTCTGCCGGTTCTTTATTGGACCGGTCATGCAGTTCTACTGGTACTGGACGCCGAGCTATCTCTTCAACGCCCGGCATTTGACCATGGTTGAAATTGGATTCGTGGGCTGGATTCCATTTCTGATGGGCGATGTAGGCGGCGTGGCTGGCGGGTGGTTCGCAGGTGTGCTGCTGCGCAGAGGGATTTCTGTGCGGAATACGCGGCGCATATCGATGTATGGGAGCGCCCTGCTTTGCCTGACAAGTGTCGCGGTGCCTTTCATGCACTCCGTAGCGATGGCGCTGGTGGTGATCTCCATTGCGATTGCCGCGGATAATTTTCTTTCGGCCCACATGTTTGCCGCGGTCACTGACCTGTTTCCCGACCAGCAGGTAGGACGCGCAACCGGTCTGACGGGCATCGCGGGCGGCTTGAGCGGGATGCTCTTTCCGCTGCTGACCGGCATTCTGGTGGACCGTATCTCTTACGCGCCGGTTTTTCTGCTCGTGGCACTGATGCCCATGATGGGGACGATTGGGCTGTTCGCCGCCGGCCGTCAATACCGGCACCTGGACAAGCCTGCCAAAACGACAGCCTGATTTCGGGAGCGCATCACCTCATAGGCATGAAGCCGGTAACTCAGGCAGGCCGCGCAGGAACGGCGCGATGCACCGCATTCATGGCGGGCATACCGTCGAGCACGCGAGTGACATCTCTGCAGATCGCCGTGGCCACACGGTCCTGAGCCTCGTGAGTAAAGGCTCCGATATGAGGCGTGAGGATTACGTTTGGCAATGCCTCCAACTCTCCGATCTGCGGCGGTTCCTTGCTGCGGACATCGAGCGCCGCCCCGCCCAGCCTTCCATTTTTGAGCGCCTCCAGCAGCGCCGGTTCTGAAACCACATTGCCCCGCGCGGTATTGATAAAGAGGGCTCCGGATTTCATGGCGCGAAAGCGGGCAGCGTCAAACATGCCCACTGTGAGGGGCGTCGAGGGCAGATGACAGGAGACGACATCGGCGCGCGCCAGCAGCTCATCCAATTCGACGAGTTCTGCCTGCAACTCGCAGAGCATCGTGTTGTCTGGGCTCAGAAAAGGATCGCAGGCGAGGATCCTCATGCCGAAGGCTTTGGCGCGCCGGGCGGTGAGATAGCCGATCTTTCCAGCGCCGACGATGCCGAAGGTCTTTCCATAGACCTCGGCGCCCGTAAATCTGTGCCGGTTCCAGTTGCCGCTTTTTGTGTCGCGGTCCGCGGCTGGAATGAAACGCGCCAGCGACAACATCATGCCGATGGCCAGCTCCGCAACGCTGATGGCGTTCTGGTCGGGCGTGAAAGCAACCACGATACCCGCATCATCGGCTGCCCTGGTATCCACGTTGTCCAGGCCAACGCCAGCTCTGCCGATCACCACAAGCTCTTTCCCCGCGACGACCAGGGAAGCGGTAACCGGTGTCTGGTTGCGGACGATCAGGGCGCGGCAGCAGCGCACGGCTTTTGCCAGCGCGCCCGGCGACTCCCAGAGTGCGGGCTGGTAGAGTACATCAAAACGGGAGCGGAGCGCATCAACGGCAGCTCCCTGAATCGCTTCTGAAATCAGGATGTCAGGCATAGGGTATCAGATGATTCCGGGTACTAAGACATCTAACAGTAGAATCGATGAGCATCGATCGTCAAGTGCAATCCAGCGTTCCTCGCGGGACGGAGCGTGCTGGAGAACGGGGATGAAAGCGGACGGCGCGTCGCGGGGAGATTGGGCTGTTCGCCTTATGAGATTTGCGGCAGAGGTTCGCCGCCAGGGCATGGTGTGACAACTTCGCCGGATAACCCATTGCTCACGAGTCTCATTTCATAAGGGTGCCGATTTTTCATATTGACAGCCGTAATCAGTCATAATAGATTTCCTCCTGTCGCAGTTGGGGCCCTGCGAAGCGGCTGAACAGCCTGCGGCAATCATATGGCTATTGAAAGAGTTCGGCTTTAGAGGCTGTGGAAAAAATGCAATTAGAAGGCAAAGTCGGCTCGAAAAATCATACGGGGGCTAAAGCCCGCATTCATTTTGGGGCATTTGCGGCACGGCTGAAGCTGTGCCCTGTTACAAGGCCTTGCTCGCGTTGAGTTTTCCGAAGCCTCTTTGGCTGTGCCGTAAGTGCCGCATACAAAGGTGTCGGTATCTCAGCTTTCAGAGATTTGCGACTCGCGTTGGATGTGTTTAATCGAGGTGTACGGAGGAGGAGACGAAGCGATGTTGACGAGGAGAGACTTTCTGGCGGATGCGGCGTATGGGCTGTCCGCGTTTGCGTTGGGGCCGGCGGCCTTTGCGAAGAAGACGGAGCGGCCGGTAGGCGTGCAGCTCTACACGGTGCGCAGCATCATTCAAAATGATCTGTCCGGCACGCTGCGGGCAATCCGGAAGATTGGCTATCAAAACGTGGAGACCTTTTCCGCCGAGTACAAGATGAGCGCCAAGGACCTGCGCTCAGCCATTCTGGATGCCGGCTTGACGGTACCAAGCGCGCACTTCGGCTACAACGAATTCGCCAACCGCTTCGACTACGCGAAGGACCTGGGCGTGGAGTGCGTTGTGTGTTCCTCGATTCCCAGGAATATTGCCAACTCTGCCGACGGCTATAAGCGCGGCGCCGAACAATACAACGCGTGGGGCGCGGAGGCGAAGAAACGCGGCCTGCGCTTTGGCTTCCACAACCACAATATGGAGTTCCAGAAATTCGGCGATGTGACCGGGTTCGACGTGCTGATGAAGTATACCGATCCCGCGCTGGTGCAGTGGCAGATGGACTGCTACTGGGTCGCCCAGGCAGGGTATGATCCAGTGGCCATGCTGCGCCGGTACGGCCACCGGATGCAGTCTCTGCATTTGAAGGATCGCAAGCCGAATGTGCCGACCTCGGTGGTGCCGGGGCCAAATGCCGCGCACTTTACTGAAGTGGGTGAGGGAACGCTGGACTGGCACACCATTCTGCGCCTGGCCGGCGAGGATCATATTCCCTACATGTTCGTGGAGCAGGACCAGACCGAGCGGCCGCCGCTCGAAAGCCTGCAGATCAGTTACAGGAACATCATGAAGTTCATGAAGTAGGGCGGTGTGTTCGTGTGATTATGGGCCTCTCGGGTCTCATCCGCCGCGGCGGACAAGACCCGTGGCACCAACGGAACCAGTTGCGTGGACCGCGAAGCCTATTATTCCAGCGTATCCGGGTGCAGCGCGATATCTTTTTCGCCGGCGACCTTCTTTTCGTTGTAGGCCTTCACCCAGTCTTCCCAGTGCTTGCCGGCGGCGCGATCTTTGCCGGTGAACTCCAGCCGGGCGATCTCGGCATAGCTGATGCTGCGCTTTTCGGGCGCGTTGGGCGTGAAGTACTGCACATGGGAATCGGCCAGCGTGGCGCCGCTATGGCGGTTGAAGATGTAGGCCTCGATGCGCTCGCCGCTCTTGAGTGTGATGGTCACATCGCCGCGATAGTCGAAAGCCTTTTCGAGAGCCGCGCGCAGATCTTCCTCTCTTGCCAGCGCGGGAACCCAACCCTCGAGCTTCTCATGCTCCGCGCCCGGAGCCAGTTCCATGGATTCTACCTGCTCGCGCGTGTACTTCAGCACTTCGGCGGTCATACGCGAGTCTCCTCGAACGTATTGGCCGGCTGGTCGATCTGTACCA
>JAJZNH010000278.1 GCA_021811745.1 Acidobacteriota bacterium | reverse complement strand
CCCGCCAGGAGCCGCCGGTACTGGAAGCGACCTTGCCCGTGGCCCAGGCTGCACCCGCCGATGCCAATGAGGCGGCCATGGAAGCGGCCATGGAGGCGGCCCTGGAGGCGGTCGTAGAAGCGCCCGCCAGCGCCGCAATCGTCTCAGAACCCGCATCGGAACCCGGCTCCATCGATACCGCCTTTCTCGACAGCCTGATTCACGCGCCCGAACCGCACACCGAGCCGCGCGCTCCCCAAACCCCGGCTCACACCGCTCAGGCCGTCGCCCCGGCAGCCGAACCGATCCCGGAACCCGTCGCGGAACCCATCAGCGCGCCGGCTCCCGAATGGCACACGATCCAGCTGGACGACGAGCCTGCCGTGAGGCGCGAGAATCAGCCAAGGTCGTCGCTGCTGGACGAGATGCCGCTGCATGTTGCGCCCTTCGGCGACCGCCTGATGTCGGGCGTGGTCGACCTGGCGCTCACGCTGGCCGCCTTTCTCGTCTTCGTGCTGGTCTTCGCCGCCTGCTCCACGCATATGCCCACCGGCAAAGCGGCGGCCGCGGGCGCATGCGTGGTGCTGCTGGCCATTTTCGTTCTGTACCAGCTGATTTTCTTCCGGCTTTCGGGTGCGACGCTGGGCATGCGCTACGCCCGCATCTCGCTCTGCACCTTCGACGACGAGAACCCCGCTCCCTCGGCCGTCCGCACCCGGATCGCGGCGCTGCTGCTTTCCGGCCTGCCGCTCGGCATCGGCTTCCTGTGGGCGGTGTTCGACGAAGACTTCCTGGGCTGGCACGACCGCATCACCCGCACCTACCAGCGCAGCTATCGCGAGATGTAAGCAAAACAGGCGCGGAACCTGACTCCGCGCCTTCGCCTTCCGCCGATCCGGCGCCGACACACCCTCACTTTTTGTGAGGGCCCGATTGTTCCGGATGGGATGTGCAGTAGAAGTATTTCCTCGTCACAATGAGATTCCCGCGCTTTTTGTCCAGCGCATGGAACGTGAGATACTCCTGCCCACTCTCGGCAAGATACTGAACCTCGAAGTAATACACGCCGCCGGCTTTTGCCGTGAAAGCCTCTGTTTTGGTAGTCGCTTTCCAGCCAGGCACCCACGATGTCTGCCAGTTCGCGCACAGCGTATGGCTCCCGGGCGTGAAATAGGTGTAGAACCAGGAAACCTCCTGCATTGCGCCCACCCATTTCCCGTCAATGCCGATACGGGTCGTGGGTGGCATGATCGACCCCGCGAAGGCGTCATTTTCGTCGAAATAGACCAGCGCCTTGCCCGCAACCGGCCCGGGCCAAGCGCCCTGAGTCGGCAGATGCGTGGCGAACTTCACGCTGTACGGACCGCAGCCCGCAGGATGCTTTTGTGCCCGCGCCGCAATCCCCGGCAGCAGAACCGCGCAACAGCAGAGCACCAGAGCTTTCATCGCGTTTCGATCCTTTCATCGCTGACGGCATCGCGGCCCGCAAAGGAAGGCGGGCTTCCGCGTGCTGAGGCCCGGCACAGCCACTTCCCTACTGAATCGGCGTCTCATGCACCGGCTGGTAGTTGAAGTCCCAGCGCTGGTCCTTCTTTCCTGACTCGAAGCGCGTATCCCAATTGAGCACATACCCATCCGCCGATGCGGTTTGCGGATAGTGCTCGCTCGCCGGATACGGGTAGGAGGTCATCTGCTGGAACGGCATCTGGGTGACGGTGAATGGCTCCGCCTCCCAGAAATCCATATCCTTGACGAATCCGTTGGCGTAAAAGAAGTAGTCGCGCTTCCAGCCCTTCGGCAGCGGCGGCAGCGCCGACGCGCTGAACTCCGCATCGATCTCGTCTCCGGTTCCGAAGATCACGTACTGGTTGTCGATCCGGCGCAGCAGCGGCGTCACGTTGCCGTAGCGCGTGTAAAGACCCTGCGCCCACAGGAACGGTCCCGTCTTGCTGATGCGCTGGTAGTTGTAGGTCAGGTCGCCCGGCGACTTCCCTTCCACCTGCTCCGGATAGCCGCGGAATTCCAGATGCGCCATGTCCAGCGGGATATTCGTGCGGTGCACCGTGCCGATCTCATTCGGTCCGTTGTCCACCAGAATCTGGTTCCAGTAAATCTGCAGGTTGGTGGAGATGCGGATCTTCCGCGCACCCGGCGGCAGCTTGCCGGTCAGGTTCACGGTGATGGTCCGCGACAGACCGGCGGGGAAGCCCATATCGTCGATCACCCGCTTCCAGCTTCCGTCCGGCATCTGCACATCCACGCGCGGCGGAATAGGATGCAGACCCGCCTGCCACGCCGAATACATCGAGCTGGCGCTGAAGTAATTCACGTAGCCGTTCATCAGCAGCCACAGCGGCCGCTTCGGCGACCACTTGCCCAGATCCAGCGTGAGCGTGTGCATGTTCGCAAAGCCGTCGTAGTGCAGAGCATGGAAGCCCGAAACGAACTGGCCGTCGATCTTCGTCAGCCGCGGCAGCACGCTCTGTCCGTTCATCCACGCTCCGGCCAGCGGACGCGGATCGGTAACGGCTACGGTTTTGCCCGAGGCGAACGGCGGTTCGCTCAGGAAGCGCTCATCCGGATACACCGTGACGTTCGCCGGATGATCGACCGCCACCAGACGCAACTGATCGATGTAGTTGACCTCCTCCATCGGCTCGCCGAAACGCAGGCTCAGCAGGCCGTTGCGCGCCTTCAGATCGCGGCCCGGCACCTTGATCCACTCGCCTGGATCGTTTTTGTTGGTCGCCGTCGGCGACACCCAGTGCCCGACCACCGCCGCGCCGATGACATCGGAGATGAACTTGTACTGCTTGCCGTTCCACGCGAACAGCACCGGGCAGGAACTGCCCCGGCGGTCCAGCTCCTGCAGAACGATGGTCTGGTCGGCAGGCTTATTGATCTCATCCTGAGGCACGCCGGTAGGCCACAACAGACGCACCACATCCACCTCGGTAGCCTTGCCCAGGCCAGCCTCGATCTCGGTGGAGTTCTGGCTGCCGTAGCCCGAGCTGCCCGCAACCTCGAATTTCTGCCAGCGTCCGCCGGCGAAGACCTGCACCTTCGTCTCGATGCCGCTCCGGTTGTCCGCCAGACCCACCAGGCGGATGCGCAGCCAGTGATTTTTATTGCCGCCGATATTGCGCAGCAGCACCGGCGGTCCGTTCTTCTGCGTCACGATCAGGTCCTGTCCGCCGTCGCCCAGCACGTCCGCCGCAATCACCGACCGCGGATCCTTCAGGTCAATCTTGTCCAGTCCCAGTTGCGCCGTCACGTCCTTAAAGCCCGCCGGCCCCATGTTGCGGAAGACGCGCAGCTCCGACTTGTCTCCCACCTGCAGCACAGCCGCCAGATCGATCCAGCTGTCGTTGTCCACATCAATCGGCGTCACGCCCCATCCGCCGGTCACGCCCGGAGGCAGAGGCAGCGGCACGCGCTCAAAGTGCTTGCCCTTCACGTTGCGCCACAGCGTCAGTCCCGGAGCGCCGGTGTGGGTCACGGCCACGTCCATCCAGCCGTCCTTGTTGTAGTCGAAGATGGCCAGACCCCGCGTCGGACTCAGCGCCGGATCGTTGTACAGCTGCATCGGCTTAAACGCGCCGTCGCGTGGATTCAGATAGATCGTGGGAGCGCCGGCGGCGTTGGCCACCACCAGATCCACCGCGCGATCGTTGTTGATGTCCGACAGCATCGCCTGACGGGTGCTGCCGTGCCCGGCCAGCGCGGTCGGCCCGGTCCACTCGGTAAAGGTGGAGTTGCCGTTGTTGCGCCACAGCACGTTGGGACCGTATTTGCTGCCCGGCTTCTTCGAGCCGGTGACGAAGAGGTCGAGATCGCCGTCGTGATCGAAGTCCACAAACGTCAGGCCGGCTGGATCGTTCAGCTGCCGGATGCCGACTTTTGCCGTCACATCCTGGAAATGTCCGCCGCCCATGTTGCGGTAGAGAATGACGCGGCCTTTCAGCGCCACGGCCAGATCCATCTTGCCGTCGTTGTCGAAATCGCCTGCCGCGCAGGCCAGTGCCTGGCCGCTGGCGTCCAGTCCGGTCGCGCTCGCGGGAAGCTCCTGGAAGTGGCCGTTGTGCAGATTTTTATAGGCGCGGATCGCGTGGCTGCCGCTGCCCATCACCACCAGGTCCTGCGAGCCGGGCGCTTCGATATCGATCACGCATTCTCCGCGGCTGACGCTGTCCGCCGCGCCTGTGCCGATCGGCAGCGCCTGGAAATGCACCGGGATCATGGGCCCCACCTTCAGCGGCGGCAGCTTCATCTCTTCCATGGTGGAGAGGTCGCCGCGGTCGCCGTATCCGACCCCCAGCGGCGTGGACAGCTTGGCCGCTGTCAGATGTTCGAAGATCTTCAGATGGACCTGCGCTTCCTGCGTCTTCCCCATCTGCTGCAGCGCCCGCGCCAGTCCGAACTGCGCCGAGCAGTGCGTCGGATTCAGCTTCAGGGCCGCCCTGAACTCGTCCACCGCCGCGCTGGTATTGCCCTGCATCAGCTGTAGCTGCCCCACAAAGTAGTGGGCATCGGCGTCATCCGGAACAAGAGCGACGGCCTTCTGCATGTACTCGATG
>JAJZNH010000384.1 GCA_021811745.1 Acidobacteriota bacterium | reverse complement strand
TTCGCCTCCGAGGAACCTGTCCGGGCGGCTGGATGAACATGGAGGATTTCATCAATGGCCACCCCGGCGCGGAGCACACTCTCCGCGCTCAAATGGCGGAGGTGCTTGGTCCTGCCAAAGCGCAATTCTTCTTCGATCGCATGCTCGACTATTTCTTCAATGAGGACGACGTAATCTTCCTCAGGAAGACCGGCGCTTCCGTCGTCAGGATTCCTCTCAATTACCGGCATTTCGAGGACGATGACGCTCCCTTCAAATACAAAGAGGCCGGTTTCGCACGTCTCGATCAGGCGTTGCGCCACTGCGAAAACCATGGCCTCTACGTCATCCTCGATCTCCATGCGGCTCAAGGATGGCAGAACGTCCATTGGCATTCTGACAATGCATCCCGCATCAGTCTCTTGTGGACGGTCTCGTCCTATCAGGATCGTTACGTCGCCCTTTGGCGGGAGTTCGCGCGCCGCTATGCGAACAGGGCCGTCATCGCGGGGTACGACATCCTCAATGAGCCTTGTTCGAACAACGAGATCGGCGACTATCCTTGGAATATCTACTCCAATTACAGGCCCCGCTGGGACCGCATGAATTCCCTCTACCAGCGCGTCGTTACTGAGATTCGCAAGGTCGATTCCCGCCACATCATCTTCCTTGAGGGTGATAACTACGCAAGCCAGTTCCTGGGATTCGAGAAGCCCTTTGACGACAACCTCGCTTACAGCTCCCATAACTACACCGTCCCCGGCTTCGGACCTGGCAAATACCCCGGCACCATCCATCCCCGGTCGGCCGCGACAAGCGGCCCCCAGCTTTGGGACCGCGCCAGACAGGAGCGATTCTTTCTCGATGCTGAGGGCACAAAGTTTACTCAGCAGCATGACGTTCCGTTGTGGGTGGGCGAGTTTGGGTCTGTCTACAACGGGCCGCCCGACGAGAACCCTGACCGGCTGCGCGCACTGGACGATCAGATTGGCATCTTTGAAGCCCACGGGGCCCATTGGACGACCTGGAACTACAAGGATATCGGTGTCATGGGAATGCTCACGCTCAATCCTGAGTCTCCCTACGTGGAGCGCATCAGCGACCTGCTTGGCAAAAAGCGTGCCCTCGGCACCGACGACTGGATGAAGTGGCTGCCGCCCACGCCCGTCAAGGACGCCACCGCCCAGCTTGCCAACCAAATCCTCCAGGTCGTAGCCGATCCGCAACTCGATCCGCGCCTCAATGTACGCTGCGTCAGTCAAACCTTGCTGTGCTTCTACACGGGAACGCTTATGCAGCCGCTCTACGCCAGCCTCTTTAAGGGACAGTCCGAGACCCAGATGGATCACATTCTGTCTTCCTTCTCGGCCAAGCAGTGTATCCCCAACCAGGGCCTGATCGACGTTCTCAGCAAGTACATGGCCATGCCGGCTTAGAGCACAGAGAGCTGCTGTATCCCGGCCAAGGCTTGGCAAAAACGGCGCGGCCGGGGAACCCACCCAGCGTGTGGGGCGCGGACCGAGAAAGCGCCCCACACGCTGGGTGGGCATTTGCCTCTTCTAGGCCATGCAACTCCCCTTGCCGGACAATACCGGCAAGGGAATCGCGCTGAAAGATGATGTGGCCAATGATTGAATTCCTTCGCCACGCCGGCTCACCGCGGGATGCGCGAGCGGCGCGGCGCAGAGCTTGTCCTGATGGAAGACTTGGGATACACGGCTTGCACGCCCAACTCGCGGTGCCCATCGGCCACAGTGCGTGGCGTGCGTAGGGAAGGGCAGAGTCCTCTTTCGCGCATCGCTCACCCCTCGGGACACCGGCCTTGCCGCCATCTAGCGCCAAGAGCCGGGCCGGGCAGTGGGATCGTCCGCGCCCTCCCGTCAGGCGGTATACGCCCCGATCCGGGTCTCGCTCCCGGTAAGCGCGTCGCACTCGCGGTCCAGCTTCTCGTACTCCGGGTCATGTTCCTTGCGGAACGCCCGGAACTCCTCCTCGCTCGCCCAGCGGTCGATCGTCAAGTATGCCCCCGGCACATAGGCGTCGCGCAGCAGCTCCGTGCCCAGGTACTTGGGCGAAGTGCGAAACAGTTGCGCCCAAGCCCCGTCCGGCCCGTAGGCCGCCTCGAAAGCAGCCGTCTTCTCCTCGGCAATCTCAAACCGCCAAACCACAACAAACATGCGCTGTCCTGACCTCCCTATCGTAGCGCAGACTCTTGCGCCGCCCGCATGGTTTCCCGCATCTCTACGCGCCTTCCTTGCCGCGCTCACTCCGTCAAGGCACCACTTCCTCGGGATGCACCTCGATCCCGTTCTGCCGCAGCTCAAAGTGCAGCAGCCACGCGCTTGTCACGGCCTTCCCGCCTGTGTATGCCGGTGTGAACTGCCACTGCCGCGCCGCGGCCAGTGCATAGCGGTCAAAGTACGGGCTTGTCCCCGCATGTTCAATCAATGCGCCGTTCACGGCGCCTTTCGTGTTCACCGTCACTTGAACGCTGATCCGGATCGTGCCATGGATGGTGTGCATCGCGGCCTCCGGCACGCCGGGCATCACCCGCTTCACGATGGTCCCAGGATGCACAGGACCGGCCGAAGTATGCGCGCTATTTTGCTGCTCCCACTCTGGGGTGCCAAACCGTCTTGCGGCGCGCGGCGGTGCCGGCAACCTCGGCTCCGGTGCAGCTGAAGGTTGCCGGTGCAGCCAAATCTCTATCGCCGCGAACAGCGCAAGCAGCGCCACTCCTGCAACCCGCACTCCCATCTTCGTGCGCGGCTGATGGGCGGACGGAACTGCTCCGCGCTCCAACTTATGTTCTGGCTTGCGTTCTGGTGCGCGTTCCGGCTCCGGCCACGACTCGGCGGCGCCTGTCAGCAACTCCCGCACCCGCGCCAGGGTGCACCGCTTCGCCGGATCTCCCCGCAGGCACTCCCGCGCAATCCTCGCATACGGCTCCGGCAGGTTCTCCACAAGCGCCGGAACGCCGCCGCCCGGCGCATCCCATTCCGGCGTCCGCTGCGTCAGCGCCTCCACCAGCGTGATGCCTAGCCGCCACACATCTCCCGCCGCAGTGTTCCGCGCCGCCTCCGGCGTATCGTATGCATTGGCGCCGCGGTTCGCCGTCGCCGCCCGCTGCACGCCGTCCGGTGAAAGCTTCAGGCAATCGTTCGCCGCCAGAATCTTCGCCGGCCTTAGCCTCTCGTGGACCAGTCCCTGTCCGTGCAGGTGCTCGAGCGCCTCCACCAGCGGCTCCAGCATCTGGCGCGCTTCGTCGGGCGTCAGTGCCCGCTCCCGGATCACGTCCCCCAGGACCTCGTCGGCGTACTCGGTTACGCAGTAGAGAACCGTCGCATCCTCCACCCGGCACTCGCCCGTTCCCAGTACCCGCGCCAGATGCGGATGCTCAAGACCCGCGGCCGCCTTCCATCCCGCGGCTCGCTCCCGCGCATCGCCGCTCTCCGCCAAAACCAGCCGGATCGCCGCTTCCCGGAATCCCTGGTCCGGTGCCTCCGTTAGAAATACTCCGTCGCCTTCGGCGCCCCCCAGCCACCGCACCAGGGGATATCGTCCATCTATCGTGCGGCCAACCCAGCCGCCGATCTCCGCGCTTGTCATCGCAAGTCCATTCTATCGGGGATGCGCCGCGCGCAGGGTCCGCACCCTCGCCCTCTGCGGCCGCAAGCCCCCTCGAGATAATCCCAACCTGTAAGATGCCGTCTTTGTTTGTGCGTGCATACTTATGGAAAGGCCGTTCGATTCGGGGTGATCTTCCCCAGTAGTTTGTCGCTCACGGGCTGCGGCCAGATCGATACTTCTTAGGAATGCTAGCCGGTCGTATCATCCGCGCAGCCTGAAAAGCCCGTGGAAGCGGCGTACTGCCGGCCAATCGCTGCCGGACCGCCCCGCCGCGCTGAGCGACAATAAAATCAGGTACTAGGCCTACGGAGAAGGATATGAAAGCATCTGCTCGTTACCCAGGCATCCGCGTTACCGCGAACGGCAACCAGCTTGTCTCCTATCATACGGAGACGCGCATCGCCGACGCCGGCGTTTTTTATCCCATCACGCCTTCCACCGAGGGCGGCGAGCTCTTCCAGCAGGCCTATGCCGAAGGCCATCTGAACGTCTTCGGGCACAACACTTTAGCCATCGAGGCCGAGGGCGAGCACGCGGCCCAGGGCGGTGCCATCGCCCACTCGGTTTGTGGCAAGCGCGTGGTTAACTTCACCTCCGGCCAGGGCGTGGTCTACGGCGTGGAGCAGTACTACCACGCCCCCGGCAAGGGCTCGACCATGGTCCTCGAGGTCGGCGCTCGCGCTCTCACCAAGCACGCCCTCAACGTCCACTGCGGCCACGACGATATATATGGCGCGCTGGATACCGGCTGGATCATGCTCTTCGGCAAGGACGCGCAGCAGGCCGCCGACCAGGCCCTCATCCTCCGCCGCGTCACCGAGCTCTCGCTCACGCCGGGCATGAACATCATGGACGGCTTCCTGACCAGCCACCTCGAGCGCACCTTCTATAAACACGAGTCGGATCTGATCCGCGAGTTCCTCGGCGCGCCCGACGACGTCATTGACTGCCCCACCG
>JAJZNH010000497.1:2737-4573 GCA_021811745.1 Acidobacteriota bacterium | reverse complement strand
GTGAAAAGACGATGGCGGCGGCGGTCGCGGCGGCGGCAACGGCCAGGGGGATCAGGATATGGCGGTGACGCCAGTGGAAGAAATGCCGCTTGCGGAGCTGGCGGCGATGCGGGGAATGCAAGCCAGCGTGAGCGTCGAGGAGGCGGTCGCCGATATACACAGACCACGTAACCAGCGCCAGCAGCAGCAGCACCCACAGCGGTAGCCGGAGATGCATTGACCACGCAAAGCTCGCCGCCCAGACGACGGCGACCGTGGGAGCATCAAAGCTGGCCAGATGCCAGAGAGCCAGCAGCGCCGGCGCGCTGATACGGGCGAGAGGGCGCGGGGGTTCGAGGCTCGAACTGGGCCGGTTCTGAACAGCGCGGCCTTTCGGCAAACTTGGGGCAGACTTCGGAACGCACAAGCGGCGTTGCGCCGGCGGATTGGCCAGGGGAAGCGGCACTGCCTTCATTGTAAAGAAAGAGGGATCGCGGCGGATTCAGCCTGAGGCTGGAAAAACGTCAGTTGAGGGCTTCCGTTACCAGCGCTTTCAACCGCGCATTGACCTCTGCCGCGCGGACAAAGAAGGGTGTGCGGAGACATTGGAGCGTAAGCTCCTGCGTCTCAGGAGAATAATTCCAGGCAACCTCCACGCCGAACCTGGAGGCACTTCCGCTGTTCCCGCTGAGGCCGAGACCGGCGGCCTGGGCCTTTTCGAGCAGCGCGGCATACTGCGCCGGCGTAACGCCGGCAAAGGTTTGTGGTTCGCTTTGGGACACGACTCCTCCATCGAATCGTTCCAGGTCGATCATGGCAAAGACGGATCGTCTGGTCGGTTTCAATTTCCGAGCGTAGCATTTCGATGATGAATGATCTGCATGAGGCGTGAGCGGTTGCTTTGCTGTCCCTACAAAGGGCGTGGCCCGATTGCTCAAAGCATATCTGCCGGCGACTCCATGAGCAGGTTCTTCGACTCACTGCAGGTTCTTTGAATGGATGATGTTGTATCCGACGGTGTAGCAATAGACGCTCGCTGGCAGAAATTCGATGCTGACGTTCTCCGCCTGTCGGGTCAACGTTCGTGTCTTTGAGGTAACTAAGACGTCCTTCAAATCGTTTTGACGGCAGAAGCTGATGAGGCTGCTTAGCTCGCCGGGATTCTCGCAATAGCGGTCAGACCACTTCACTTCAACCACCCATTCCGGCTTTTGCGTGATGCCGGCGAGCCGCACTATGTCTACTTCTCCTTTATCGGCTCCCTTGTCCCATCTGGCGTAATGAAGAGTCTCATCGCTATGCAACCATTGCGAGAATATTGCGCTCTCTGCGAGGTGTGCAATCCTTTCGTCGCTGGCGCTCATGGGCGAGAAAAGAGCTGCGCGTATCGTCGGATTCGTGAGATAAACCTTGAAGAAGTTGGCTCGATGGAATCTTTTCGCATTGTGATCGACGCGATGGACAATCTTGACCAGAAAGGCGGCTTCGAGGTACTCAATGTACCGTTTGATGGTGTTCTTGGCGACGCCAGAGTTTTTGGCCAACTCTTGCAGTGAAATCTCGTTTGCTGTATTCAATGCCAATGTGGTGAACAGGTAATTGAGTTCCTGAATATCTCCAATTCCGTAAAGGCTGGGAAGATCTCTCAGCAAGACCTTGTCGATAATGTCGCTCTTGATGAATCTCTCGAGACTGGCCTGAATTTGCGGTGAAAAGATCACCTCTGGATACCCGCCATAATTCATGTAGTTGATGAACTCCGCATTCAACCGCTCAATGTCGCTTGCGATGAAGAAGCCTGGCGAGCGTCCTTTTGTGGATTCGGGCAGTTCAAGCAACCCGTTCATGTTCATCAGC
>JAJZNH010000497.1:0-2727 GCA_021811745.1 Acidobacteriota bacterium | reverse complement strand
TCGAGATATTCGTAAAAGGTAAGTGGAGGCAGGAGGAAGTCGGTAAACCGCCCTGCTCCCGATTCCCGTGACTTAAGCCGGAGGGCGGCAGCCGCCGACCCGGAAGCAACAAATTTAATGTTGGGGTAGGTGTCGATCGCGGACTTAAGATGAACTTCCCAATTGCACAAATACTGAATTTCATCGAAGAAGACAAAAATTCTGTTGCGTTTGTAGTTCACGCCGCTGGCAAGGCTGTAGTGTTCAAGCAGTTTCTCCAGGCTCAGGCCGTTGTAAATTGGGTGGTCGACCGAAAAATATGCAATCGCCGGGGGCGATATCTCCTCTTCAATTAGTGCCTGGATCGCATGATGGATTATTACCGTCTTTCCGACACGCCGCGGACCCATCACCACGACCGCCCTGCGTGTCTTTCGATCCTTCACCAGAGGAAGAAGCAAATTGAAATATGCGCGGCGTTTCATGTCGCCGAAGAACTTGCCGACCATGTGGTCGCCTTGCCACCAAGGATTCTCCGTTTGGATTCGCTGAACGATCTCCGCGGAAGTGATCTCTTGCATGGTTGGAGCATATTCTTGCCGGAAATAATGTCAACCGACTGATCTTAATCTCTATTTAGTACATAACCTGTTGAAAAGTAATGAAATATCTCCGTAAATTAGCGCAACATGTTCCTGATTTCCGAGCCTGGCTGTAACGCTGGATCGGCCGGCGACGCTGCCTCAGTCGGCAGCGGCTCTTTTGGTGGCCTTTGCCGGGGGATGGAGGTTGCTCGGTGCGGGAATCGCATCCAGGTCGGTTTTGCCCTCGGCCAGCCGGATGAGAAAGTCCTGGCTGGAGAAGAGCGGAACGTCCCGGAACACCTTGGAAGCGCGGAGGTAGGTTCCGTCGGGCTGCTGCAGGCGAGCTTTCACGGTGTCGGCCAGATAGGCGGGCAGAATTTCGTCGTGGATGCGGGCCAGCGCGGCCGGGTCGCGAACCGGGAAGATAACCTCGCAGCGCTCGAAGAGGTTGCGGGGCATCCAGTCGGCCGAGCCAAGGTAGATCTCGTCTTTGCCGCCGTTGGCGAAGTGGAAGATCCGTGAGTGCTCGAGGAAGCGGCCCACGACGGAGCGGACGCGAATCCTTTCCGAAAGCCCCTTGACGCCCGGGCGCAGGATGCACACGCCGCGGATGATCAGATCGACTTCGACCCCCGCTTGTGACGCCTGGTAGAGAGCCTCTATGACGCTGGGCTCAAGCAGCGAGTTCATTTTGGCGACGATATGCGCGGGACGGCCGGCCTGGGCATGCTCGGTCTCGCGGCGGATGAGGCGCAGAAAGTTCTCGGCCATGGTCAGGGGAGCCACGAGCAGCGGGCTGTAGTCATCCAGCTCGGCGTGGGCGGTGAGGTAGTTGAAGACCATGTGAACGCGCTCGGTCAACTGCGGATCGCAGGTGAGCAGGCTCAGGTCGGTATAGAAACGGGCGGTGACGGGGTTGTAGTTGCCGGTGCCCAGGTGGCAGTAGCGGCGCGTGACGCCGTCCTCGTCGCGGCGTACCAGCATAGCCAGTTTGCAGTGGGTCTTGAGGCCGACGACACCGTGAAAGACCTGCACTCCGGCGTCTTCCATGCTGCGCGCCCAGCGGATGTTGGAGGCCTCGTCAAAACGGGCCATCAGCTCGACCACCAGCGTGGCTTCCTTGTTGCCGCCCGCCTCGGTGAGGGCCTGGAAGACGGGTGAGTCATGGCTGGTGCGGTAGAGGGTCTGCTTCATGGTGACGACTGAGGGGTCTCGCGCGCCCTGCTGGATGAACTCGACCACCGGGTCATAGGAGTCATAAGGGTGATGGAGCAGGATGTCGCGGCGGCGCAACTCGTCGAAGATGCCGGTGGATTTGCGGCTGAGCACGAACGGCTTGGGCGTGAACGGCTGGAACTTGAGGTCCAGCCGCGCGACATCTTCATAGAAAAACATGACCCTGGAGAGATTGACCGGTCCCTCGCAGCGGATGACCTGACTTTCGTCGAGCTCGAAGTTCACCCGCAGCCGCTCGACGATTTCGGCGGCGGCACCGGTCTCGATTTCAAGGCGCACGGCGTCACCCTTGCGGCGGTTGTGCAGCTCTACGCGGATGGTTTCAAGCAGAGAGCGCGCCTCTTCCTCCTCGAAGTACAGGTTGGAGTTGCGGGTGACGCGGAAGGAGCCGTGGGCCAGCACTTCGTAGCCGCGGTACATGCCGGCGAGATTTTGCGCGATCAGGTCCTGCAGGAGTAAATAGTCGAACATGCCCTCGGCGGCGGGCAGACGCACAAAGCGGGGCAGGGCGCGGGGCACGGTAACCACTCCCAGCACGTGCGGGCCGGAGCTTCGGCGCTTGGCCCGAAGCAGCAGTGCCAGGCACAAGGCCTTGTTGATGACACGCGGAAAAGGATGGGCTGGGTCGATCGAGATCGGCGTGAGCAGTGGATCGACCTCGCGCTGGAAGTAGCTCTGAGCATATTCGCGGGCCTCTTCGCTCAGGCGCTTCCACTCCAGCAGCCGGATCCCCTGCCTGCGCAGCTCGGGGAGAAGCTGCTCATTCCAGCAGCGATACTGGGCGGCCACGAACTCGTGGATGTCGGCGGTGAGCTGAGCCAGGGATTCCTCCGGGCGCAGGCCGTCGTACCCCGGCTCGCGGTAGCCGTCCTCAATACGTTGCAGGAGTCCGGCCTGGCGAATCTCGACGTACTCGTCGAGATTGCTG
>JAJZNH010000605.1 GCA_021811745.1 Acidobacteriota bacterium | reverse complement strand
CCGGTGATCTTGTCATCCAGGCCCCGCCCGACTCACTCATCGAGGGCGAAAAGGTCGCGGTGGTCAACACCAACAGCACCCAAGGAAGGGGCAATTAGAGATGCGGATGTTTCCGCCCGGTTCTGGCGCGTGGATTGTCCGGCGCGGTGCATGGACCCTCCTTCCAATCGTCTGCCTGCTGGCGGGCTGTAAGCCGGTCGGGCCGAACTACAATCGCCCCAGCTACCGTACCCCACCGGTTTACAAAGGAACCGGAGCATCATCGGTCGTGGTTCCCCCGCCGAATCCGGTGGGCGGCGGCTGGCAGACGGCAAATCCCTCCGACGGGATGCTGCGCGGCAAATGGTGGGAGATCTACGGCGATCCGCAACTGGACCGCCTGGAAGACCGCATCGCCACCAACAACTATCAACTGCGCCAGGCCCTGGAGACGTATCTTGCCGCGCGCGATGAAGTGAGCGCGGTCCGCGCCAATCTCTTCCCCATGCTCTCAGCCGGTCCTTCTATCAGCCACCAGCAGCTATCGTCGAACCGGCCGCTGGCCTCTCCTTTCGGGGGCAATACCAATTACACCGACTATCAGATCGGTGGTCAGGCAACCTGGGAACCTGACTTCTGGGGCCGCATCCGGCGCACCGTCGAGGCGGCGCGCGCAACCGCACAGGCCAGCGCGGCCGACACGGCCAATATCGACCTGAGTCTGCACGCCGAAATGGCCAGCGATTATTTTCAACTGCGCGGGCTGGATGCGCAGACCAAGCTTCTGACCGCCACGGTCAAGGATCTCGAGGGCCAACTCGGCCTGACCGAGCGCCGCCTTGCCGGCGGAGTCGCGAACGAAGCGGACGTGGCCCAGGCCCGGACACAACTGGAATCCGTGCGCGCGCAACTGGTGGACGTCGGCGTGGCGCGCACGCAGTTCGAACACGCTATCGGCACCATCGCCAATTACGACCTGAGCAGCTTCAGCATCCCGTTTTCGCCGCTCGACCTGCCGCTGCCCAAGGTTCCGCTGGGCGTGCCTTCGCAACTGCTGGAGCGCCGGCCCGATATTGCCAGCGCCGAGCGGCTCACCGATGCAGCCAATGCGCAGATCGGCATTGCCGTCAGCGCCTTCTATCCCACCGTCGGATTGGGCGTCGCGGGCGGCTTTGAAAGCGCGCATCCGGGCACTTGGATTCAGGGACCGAGTTCGTTCTGGAGCCTGGGCGGGCAAGCCGCCGAATTGCTCTTCGACGCCGGCCAGCGCCACGCGCTCACTGACCAGGCGCGTCACGCCTATGAGGCCCAGGTGGCCGCCTACCGGAATACTGTGCTGTTCGCCTTTCAGGACGTCGAGGACCAGCTCTCGAGCCTCAGAATCCTGGAGCAGGAGTCGGGCGTCGAGCAGCAGGCCGTTTCGGCTGCCCAGTACTCCTTCGATATCTCAAACCAGCGCTACAAAGGCGGAGTCACCAGCTATCTTGAGGTGCTCACGGCCGAGGCAATCCTGCTTCAGAACCAGGTCACCCAGATCAATCTGCAGACGCGGCAGTTCGTCGCCAGCGTTGGATTGGTACGCTCCCTGGGCGGCGGCTGGGATGTAACGCAACTGCCGAAGTGACAGAAAGCGGGAATCCGCTCCCTGCCTATCTGATCAATTCGTCCCGCCTGAAGTGGCTGTAGGCAGCCGGCGGCACGTCTGTCAGCGGGAGCCCCGGCCCTTCCCATAAAAGTCGCGGCTCGCCTTCACTGGCAGAGTGCAGACCCTCCAGATGGAGTGTATGCTTACCGGCGCGCAGTCCAATTGAGCCCACGTCGAAGCGGGTTGCGTTGCCCGGGGATCCGCAGACCTGCGCGAACGGAGGACCGGTTTTAGCCACCTCCACGCCGTCAATGACGAGCCGCGCGCCATCACGGGAGAGCAGGTAAAACGTGTAGCCGCCGTCGGCAGGAATATCCAGCAGGCCGTCCCACGCGGTGGCATAGCGGGTAAAGCCCTGGGGCTCGGAATACAGGCTGCGCGACTCGCCGGAAAACACCCAGGGCTCCGTACGCAGGTCCGGCAGCTCGGTCCACGTGCCCGGATAAATCTTCCAGGTCAACCCGGGCACCAGGGGAGCAGCCGACTCCACGGCTCTGTGCCAACGGGCCACCGCTACCAGATTCTGCGCGGCCCAATCCTCGTTTCCGGCATCATCGGCGACATGAAGCAGAACTCTGAAGCGTCCGGCGCCGTTCGCGGCTCCGTCGAGCTCGGTGCCCACCGCATCAGGAAAGCGATGATGCACGCTGCGGCCATGAGCGTGGGTTCCATCGCCGAAGAGCCATTCGTAGTGCGCGTTGGGTGAGCGCTGCGCGGTGAATACGACTCGCTGGCCGGGCGCAAAGACCGGCGGGCTTACCGTGAATGCCGCAACCGGGTCATGAGGGGCTACGAACTGCGCGGGAGGCGCTCCACCAGAGATGAACAGCGGCACTTCCGCGTCGGTGTTCACGGGGGTCTGGCCGTACTTCAGGTTCTCGATGGTCACGTCCTTCACATCGCCGGTGATTGTGGAGGTGGCCAGCGGCGGTTGGTCCAGGGCCCAGATATTGCGGAAGGTAAAGCCGTGCAGGACGGGCTGCCGCTGGTCCATCTGCATCAGCGAATACCAATCGTCGAGGAGCAGGTTCTGAAAGGTATAGCCGGTGTGCTCGCCGCGCGCGCCGTTGGCGCCCCAGAAGCCGAAGAGGCCGAAGGTCTGGCCGCAGGCGCCGATGCCGCCATGCAGAATGTCGGAGTCGCGCAAGGTGAAGTTGCTTGAATTGAAGATCTTTTGCGGCCAACCGGCGCGCACAATATTCGAGATGCTCGTCGAGAGCTCGCTGTCTTCAATGAGTATGTTGTTGACGTCGTGGCCGGGACGCAGCATATCCGCCTCGGTATAGCCGTCCCAGTTGCCCTGCATGGCAAAGACATCGTCAGAGGACCGGATAAAGGCGTTGCGCACCACGGTATCGCCTCCGCCCAGCCAGTCCATGCCGTCCTGGTTGGCATTGCCTGGGTTACCGCCGACCACGCGCAGGTCGTCATACACAAAGCCGGTGGAATCTTTCATCTGGATGGACCAGGTGCGCGCGCGCACGATGCAGGTGAGGCCGTCAATCTCGACGTTGTGAGCATTCAGCGCGCCCACGCAGTGCCAATCGGGCTTTTGCATCCAGCCCTCATCGGCGTTCGGATCCTGAGGGCCTTCATAAACGATGGTGCCGCGGCCCAGCACTTTCACGTCCTTCACATTCCACAGGTTCAGACTGCCGAAGATGTACGCGCCGGGAGCCAGATAGTAAATGTCGCCGCTTTTCGGGTTCAGGCTGCCGTGATGGATACCCGGCGGCACAATGTGAACGTTCGCGCCCGTGGGCGGCGGCGGAGGCGGCACGCCTGCAAAGACGAAAAGCATGTGCGCGCGGTTGAGAAAATCCCCGGGCCGCGAGATGGAAAGCTTGGCCGGCGCATCAAGTTTAAAGCGGATCGTCTGGCCCGTGCGCGTCGGGCGCAGACCCAGCCGCCAGGGCTGAATATCGACGCCGCGGTCCCAAAAACCCGGCGCGGCGGCAGTGATCTCCACGGTGACCGGACGGGTCATATCGAAGCTGACAAAGTCATAGCTGGCGGCGGCCCAGGTCACATCCACCGGCTTGCCGTTTACGGTAACGGTATAGTCGCTGGAGCGCATCTCCGCAGGCACGGGCGCAGCCTGCGTGCGCGGGGCAGCTTGAAGGGCGATGGGAACGGCAAGAAAAGCAGCAAGCAGCAGACGATATCCGGGCAAACCGACGGACTCCGCGGCGAAAAATACCAACGAAACCAATGTAGCATCGCGCGAGGCAAGCCCGCGGTGATCGGCTCAGTGGCGCCGGTCAAGTGGTCCGGCCAGGAAGCATGTATCCACGTCGTGGAGTTTGAGGGCGGCCGCTCCACTGATGCGCATTGAGCAGCCACGTATCTGCTTCGAGCCTGTTGCGTTGGGCGACTGCCCGATTTATCGCTTTGCCAATGCGGAAAAATGAGCGCATACTGCCTGGAAGGGTGGTATGTCCGGAACCGCCGCAGCTACGGCGTTTTTCCCTACGGGCGTCAAGCCCACGCAATTGTGGTGTATTGTGCTTCCTCGCCGGATAACCCGCCTTGCAAGCATGGAGACGTTGCAATCGTACAAATGACGAAAGCAATGCCGTCTATACCGATTGCGCTCGCTGTGCATCTATCAAACATGACCGGCTTGCAGCGCAAGCCGGCTACAGAGGAGTCACTCGATGGCTGCAGCTCACCCTCTTCCCCAAACCGTGGGGGAACTGCGCAGCAGTACTCAGTTCTCCCAGGCATATCTGAAAACTCGAACCGTCAAGGACGAAATGCGCGGAAACCTGATCGCCAAGCTGCGATCCGGCGAGAAGCTCTTCCCGGGCATTGTCGGCTATGAAGATACGGTGGTTCCGCAGATAGTAAACGCCATTCTTTCAAAGCAAAACTTCATCCTGCTGGGATTGCGCGGACAGGCCAAGAGCCGCATCCTGCGCGCGCTCGCGGATTTGCTCGACGAGCGGATGC
>JAJZNH010000365.1 GCA_021811745.1 Acidobacteriota bacterium | reverse complement strand
GGTTCTCGTCCTGCATCATAATGCAGGATCGCCGGGTTCTGTTGCGCGCGTCAGGTGCGCTCAGTCGGAGATCATGATCTCGCCGGGGACGATGGGGCGGGTACGTGGGAGCAGTCCGTGATACGCGGCTGAGCCGGTGATCGCGAGCGCGGCGACGAATGCTGCGAGCTTGATCAGGCTGCCGGTGCGGGTTTCAGGCAGCGTCTTCCAGAGCACCAGCAGCACGGTCTGCGCAATGGCGACGGACCAGACGGTGCCGTAGAAGTAGCGGCGCTCAATGCCTTCGCCCTGGGTGGAGCGGCCCACGCGGGGCAGTTTGCCGAGGATGCCGAGCAGCAGGATCAGGGCGCAGAGCGGCGAATAACAGTACCAGTAAATCTGCTTGAGCCGCCAGGCGCCGGTCACCACGGCATAGACCAGGCCGGCCATGTTCAGCAGGGCGAAGTTGAGCAGGGCGTTCCAGGCAAAGGTGTAGCAGACTTTGCGGTAGAGGGGATTGGGCCTGTCCTCGTCGAAGCGCAGGATGTAAGGGCGGTGCTCGCAGCCAGGCAACTGCGCGTTGAGGCCGGCGATGCCAGTCCCGATCAGCACCGCAGCCAGCCACACCGAGTTCGCCCAATGAAAGCCGCGGTCGAAGAGACTGAAGGTGAGCGGTCCGGGAGCCAGGAAAAAGACCCATATCCAGATCGGCCAGTGTGCCAGCCGGTAAATGTTCGTGTTGCGCGAGCGAATCTTGCGCTCCTCGGCGTATTCAACCCTGCCGCTATACCCCATGGGCGTGAGTCTCGCAGAGCGGACGAGCGCGCGTCAACTTTGGCGCCGGAACCTATAATTGATGAGGAGCCGGAGGAGATTTCCGGCCGCCGATTCTGCCTTTTTGCCGAGGAATGCATGGCCGCATTGATTGAAGCCATTAACGTCAAGCGCAAGATGTACTTCGAGTTTGAAAATACCCCTTACTACTGCATGGATGTGGAGGTTTCCACGCCCACGGCGCGGGGCGGGCAGACGCTGGTGCGGCTGAAGATGCGCAACCTGCTGACGCGGGCCGTCTTCGACAAAACCTTCAAGGCCAGCGACAAGTTCAAGGAGCCGGACCTGGAGACGGTGGAGGCCTCGTACCTCTACAGCGACGCCGACGGCTCGTACTTTCTGGACCAGGAGAGCTTTGAGACGCATTCGCTGTCGAGCCAGATGATGGGCGACGCACTGGACTTCCTGGTGGAGGGCGCCATCGTGCAGTTGCACAAGTTCAACGGCAACCCCATCGGGCTGCAGTTGCCGGCGCAGGTGGAACTGAAGGTGGCCTATACTGAGCCGGGCGCGCGCGGCGACACCAGCGGCAATGTGACCAAGCTGGCGCGGCTGGAGACCGGGCTGGAGATCAAGGCCCCGCTTTACGTTGAAGACGGCGAAAAGGTGAAGGTGTACACGGAGACGCGGGAGTTTGGCGGCCGGGCCGGCTGATGGCTACCTGCTCTCGCGCCCCGCATTCCACATCCTGAAACTTGCTCCAGGGCACGGTTTCAGCGATACTTAGTAGAAGTTGTGTCTTGTGAATGGCTGTAAGGCTGGGCCGGTGCGTCCAGCCGTTTCTGGGTCAGGGCGCCTTGGCGTCAGCGGCAGATCGGCCGTGACGCGGCGGGCCTGCGGCGGCCAGGAGTTACCCTGAAGACCGCAACAGAGTATTGGATTGGAAAGGAACTGTAACGCCGTGGTCATGATTCGTTTGGCGCGTGTTGGCGCCCGCAAACAACCCTATTACCGCATTGTTGTGATTGAGAAGGACCGTGCCCGTAACGGCCGCTCGATTGAGGTGGTCGGGACGTATAACCCCCGCACCAACCCTGCTTCAGTTGACCTGAAGCAGGAGCGCATCGCCTACTGGCGCGGCGTGGGCGCGCAGTGCACGCCCACCGTTGAAAAGCTGATCGCAAAGCACCCGGCGCAGGCTCCGGCTGCGGACTCGGCCGCGGCCTGATCCTTACTGCTCCTTCCCGATGCTTGTGCGCCGATGATTTTGTTAAGCGCACTCAACAATTGCTGACGGCGGCTGGTTTTGCTACTATTCGCGCACAGACTCCGGTCGCCAAAATCTGAATGCATCAGGTCAGGGGCAAGAACATGACCCAACAAGATATGGTCTCCGTCGATGAGTTGGTCCGTGAAATTGCGCGGGCCTTGGTGGATGAGCCGACAGCGGTTGCGGTTGAATCCGTGGACAAGGACGAGAACACCGTCCTGAAGCTGCGGGTGGCGCCGCAGGACGTGGGCAAAGTGATCGGCAAGCAGGGGCGAACCGCCCGCTCGATGCGCACGATTCTGGGCGCCGTGAGCATGAAGCTGCATCACCGCTACACGCTGGACATCCTGGAAGAAGACGACCAGACGTAGAATGGCTGTGCCGGCGCAATGGGTGAGCTTGGCGCGGATCCGCCGTCCTCAGGGCCGCAAAGGCGAGATCCTCGCCGAGATTCTGACCGATTTCCCTGAAAGATTTGCCCAGCGGCGGCGATTGTGGCTGCTGCCGCCCGAGGGCATGGAACAGGACACGGAGCAGGGCGCGGCTCCGCGCGAGGTGGAGCTGGTGGCGCACTGGCTGCACAAGGGCGGCATAGTGCTGCACTTTGCCAAGGTGAGCTCGATCAGTGACGCCGAGGCGTTGGCGGGGATGATCGTGGCGATTCCCCGCGCGGAGCGAGCCTCTCTGGCCGACGACGAGGCCTACATCGGCGATCTGATCGGCTGCGCGCTGGTGGATGTGGCTGGCGGAACGCCGGTGCGCGTGGGCGAAATTGAGGACGTGGACCGGACGGCGGGACCGGTGGCGCTGCTGGTGGTCCGCGGCGGCGCAGGCGGCGAAATTCTTATTCCCTTTGCCAGGAGCTATTTGCGGAAGATCGACCTGGAGGCCGGGCGGGTGGAGATGGCTCTGCCGGAAGGACTTGTGGACCTGAACGCAGGGGAATAGCAATCGCTTTGCATCTCGCGGCAAACGCGCCTTCTCACGCAGCTCCTATTGAAACGACAGCGGCTTCCAGACGCCATCCTGTTTAAGCGCCAGTTGAATCGGGCGCGGAGGCCCGCTTGGAGGCACAGTCACCTCGATCCAAAGCTCCTGCCCGGACCCGACCGGCAAGGGGCTCTGTGCATGCTCCGCTATATAGAAAAATACCGGAGCAAAGAGATGCACCGCATTGCACGGCGCGCCCACTCCGACGGATACCGTCTGGCCAGCCTCGCTCCTCTCCGGATCCTGAATCCGCAACGCCATCAGCTTGTTCCCTTCGACCTTAAGCTCGGCGGGGAACAAAACATCCGAGGGCAAAATGGTACCAAGAGGACTGGATTTGGCCGCGTCTGCGAGGGTCTTTGGCAGGCTGGATTCTTTCGTACCGGGCCATGTGCTCTTGCAGCCGTCCGCGGTCAGTTGCAGGCTCAGATAGCGGCCCCGCATGGGAAGCTCCGGGTCATAGGCGTCGGCACGCGTCCAGACGCGCGGGCAGGTTTGCCGCTGGTAAAGATATTTGACTGCGATCGATGAAACCAGCGCCAATTGAATCACCAGCAGCGCCAGCGACGCCCCCGGCAGCGAAATATTGAAGACTTTCATCTGGTCTCCCCGCCCGCTGTCTCCGCCTGGCCCATGCGCGCCAGCAGCTTTCGCCGTGCGACTTCAAGCGCCCGTCCGCCGGCAAGAAACAGGATGCCCAGCCCGATCAACCCCAGCGATCGACCCACCTTGTCGTAGATATTGCTGTAGTAGAACCACGCCACGGCGACCGCAAAACCCACCACGCCAAGGTTCACCAGCGCCTCGCTCAGCCGACGTACCCCCCACCCGATGATGAAGACGGAAAAGGCGGCAACGAGCAGATAAGCCAGGAGATTCGGCCCGGTGTGGGTTTCAATCCAGAGATGGCCATCAGAGGTGCTGTGGGTCTCATTCCAAACGCGAAGGCACCAGGGCATCGCCAAAACGTAGCCGATGGCGGCCGAAATCGGAAGCAGTTCCTTGCGGCCCCTGAATGCGGTAAGAGCGAGCGGCACAACACCAATGGCGATCCAGCCCCAGAAGCGCGTCGCAAATGGCACAAAGGTCTGCATCGGCGACCATGAGCTCCATCCCTCCAGCATCAGCAGGGTCCCAATGACCGCAAGGATCGCTCCCCCGCCAAAAAGAATTCCGTATGCCACTTTGCGCCGCGAGCCCAGAAAGAAGGTCAGATACAAAATCGCCCAGACGAAAAGAAAGCGGCCGATGTAGACCCATTGGCCGATGTGGCCCTCAGGGCCGCTGCCGCGCAGATAGAACGCGAACTCTGAGAGCATCCACGCCGGCCCGAGCAGCAGCACCAGCGTCTGCTGGGCCTGGTCGCGGAGCAGTAGCCAGCCGGCCAGAGCGGCCACCGCCCACAGCAGCACAGCGGCCGGCCAGTGCTCCTGAATGTTGAAGATCTGGCCAACCAGCGCAATGGCCGCGCCTGTTGCCACCGTCCCCACCGCGTGCAGTGCGGTTGAAAGCCCGCGAAACCTCTCCCGCGCGCATCCGCCGCCCAGGTGGAAGACGCCAACCAT
>JAJZNH010000973.1 GCA_021811745.1 Acidobacteriota bacterium | reverse complement strand
CAAAATGGGCAAGCAATCAGACGGCGAGCATCTCGGTGTAGACAGCCATCCCCACCACTGCGTCGGCGCCCAGCGCATCCAAATCATCTACCTCCTGCTGGCTGCGGATGCCACCGGCGACGATAAGCTGTCGTCTGGTAAGCTTGCGCAGCCGCGCGGCGGTCTCGATGGGGAAGCCTTGCATCGTTCCTTCAGTATCTACGTGCGTATAGAGGAACGCTGCCACATGCGGTTCGAGTTGCGGAATCGCATCGTCCGGAGTGAGCGCTACCTGCGCCTTCCAGCCCTTTACGGCGATGCGGCCGTTCTTGGTATCGATGCCGGCAACCACATGCTCGCTGCCGATGGCGGCGGCCAGCTCCGCGGCAAATGAGGTGTTCACGCCGCCTTGCTCTGTGAAGAGCGCTGAGCCGATGATGACGCGCTTGGCACCCGTTTCCAGCACCTGCCGGGCGCGCTCGATGCTGTGAATGCCGCCGCCGGCCTGGCAGGGAAGCCGCTTGGCGATCTGCGCCGCCAGCGCGGAGTTGTCGCCCTGGCGCATGGCCGCGTCGAGATCGATAAGCTGGACCAACGGATACCGCGCGAATTTTTCGATCCAATATTCGAAGTCGTCGAAAGCGAGGCGCAACTTTTCGCCCTGCACAAGCTGGACGATGCGACCGCCCAGCAGATCAATGGATGGAATCAGCATGGCAACCTCACGGATACGCCGGCCCGGGCCAGCTCTTCTTTGAGCGAACGCGCGCTCGAAATGCCGAAGTGAAAGATGCTCGCAGCCAATGCGGCATCGGCCTTGCCGCGCGCAAAGACTTCGGCAAAATGTTCGACCGTGCCCGCGCCGCCCGAGGCGATTACGGGGATGCCGACGGCCTCACTGACGGCAGCGGTCAACTCGCAATCAAATCCAGCCCGCGTGCCGTCGGCGTCCATCGACGTAAGCAGAATCTCGCCCGCACCGCGATCTTCGGCTTCCCTCGCCCACTCGACCACGCGGCGGCCTGCGGGTTTGCGCCCGCCGCTGACGTATACTTGTGCATCACGCACCGGATCGGCAGCCTGCGGATCGCGCCGCGCGTCGATGGCGACAACGACGGCCTGCGCGCCAAAGCTGCGGCCGATGGCAGTAATCAGCGTGGGATCGGCCAGCGCGGCGGAGTTGATGCTCACCTTGTCCGCGCCCGCTTCGAAGACTTGCTCCGCGTCACGCGCCGCGCGAATACCGCCGCCGACGCAAAAGGGGACGAAAAGCTCGCGCGCCGTGCGGCGCACGGTGTCCAGAAGCGTCTGCCGCCCTTCGTGCGTAGCCGTTATGTCGAGAAGCACGATCTCATCCGCGCCTTCGCGGGCGTGGCGCGCTGCTTGCGTGGCCGGGTCGCCGGCATCAACCAGGTCGACGAACTGCACGCCTTTGACGACACGGCCGCCGTGGACATCGAGGCAGGCGATGATGCGTTTGGTCAGCATGCGCTTCCCTCATTCTTCCAAATGAGAAAGTTGCTCAGGATTTTCAGGCCGGTCGCACCGGATTTCTCCGGATGAAACTGCACGCCCATCACGTTGCCGCGTTCGACGGCCGCAGCGAACGCCTCGATGTAGTGCGTGATGGCGGCGGTGTCGCCAGTGACCGGACCTTTGTAGGAGTGTGTGAAGTAGACATACTCGCCCGGCTCGACACCCGCAAGCAATCGCGAGCCGGTGCGGGCATCGAGGGAATTCCAACCCACGTGCGGCACTTTTTCATTGCACTCAGGGAAGCGTGTGCACTGCTCAGGGAAGTGACCAAGCCCCGGCTGATCGGGCGCTTCACTCGATCCAGCATAGAGCCACTGCATGCCGACGCAGATGCCGAGGAAAGGCACGCCACGCGCAATTGCCGCGCGGATCGCAGGGGTCAGACCGGTCGTGTCCAGGCGCTCAGTGGCTTGAAAATGGCCTACGCCGGGAAGCACGATGCGTTCCGCAGACTCAACAAGCGACAGATCTCCATCTGTTACCAAGGGCTCCGCGCCAAGGTGGCGCAGCGCTTTCAGCACGGATGTGAGGTTGCCGGCCTTGTAGTCAATGACGGTTACGCGCATAGGTGCCTCAGGAGAGTAGCAGAGGAGTTAGCGGAGTTAGTGAACACGGTTAGAGCAAGCCTTTCGTTGAGGGCAGCATCTCGCCCAGTTGCTTGTCGCGCGAGCAGGCTACGCGCAGCGCCCGCGCAAAGGCTTTGAAGATGGCTTCGATCTTGTGATGGTTGGAACGGCCATACATCGTCTTTACATGAACGTTGGCGCGCGCGCCGCGGGCAAAGCCCTCGAAGAAATCTGTGACGAGTTCCGTTTGCAAATCACCGACGAGGCGCGTGCGCACTTTGGTGTCAACAGCGAAGGCGGCGCGCCCGCTCAGGTCGATGGCTGCGATGGCGAGCGTTTCGTCCATGGGCATCAGAAAATATCCAGCGCGCAGAATGCCACGCTTGTCGCCGAGCGCGCGATCGAAAGCCTCGCCCAGCGCGATGCCTACATCTTCAACGGTGTGGTGCTGATCGACATCAAGGTCGCCGTTGCATTTCAGCTCCAGGTCAAATGCGCCGTGACGCGTGAACAGTTCCAGCATGTGATCGAAGAAGCGAATGCCGGTTGCAATTTTGTACTGGCCTTTGCCTTCGATTGTGAGTTTGATGGCGATCCGCGTTTCAGTGGTGTTGCGCTCGAAGCTCGCCATGCGCGCGGCTGCAGCAGATTTCCGGGTCAGAGAACCTGGACTCGTGGCGCCCACTTTTGATTTTGCGTTGCTCTTCTTTGTCCTCATTGCGCCTCGCTTCCAGACCGCAGCGCGGCCAGCGTTTCATTCAGGGCGGCGATCGCCTGCTTCATTTGTTCTCTGGTTCCTATGGTGATGCGCACGCGCCCATCGCAGCCTGGATCGCTGGAGCGGTCGCGCACCAGCACGCCGCGGCCGCGCATTAACCGTACAAACTCCGCATGCTTCGCGCCAATGTCAGCAAGGATGAAGTTCGCGCGGCTGGGCCAGCGGCGCACTCCAGCGGCATCGAGTGCTGCCTCGAAGTCGCGCCGCGCCGCAAGCACTTCCGCCACATACCAATCGAGATAGGCTGTATCTTCAAGCGCGGGCGGCAGGCAGGCTAAGGCAAGTGAGTTCACGCTGTAAGGCGAGAGCACGCGCCGAATCCAGCGCATCAGCCCGGCGGGCCCGGCGAGAAGTCCGAGACGCAGCCCGGCGAGGCCGTACGCCTTCGAGAAGGTGCGCGCCACAACCAGGTTCGGAACAGCGCCCACCAGGTCCATCACAGTTTCGCCGTGGAAATGAAAGTATGCCTCGTCTACCAGCAGCACAGCATGCGGAGCGCGTTGGGCAAGCTCGACAAGTTGTCCGCGGGTGGCCACGGAACCCGAAGGGCTGTTGGGGTTGGCGATGGCGATGATCTTGGTGCGAGGCGAGATGGCCCTTGCCAAAAGCTCAAAGGGAAACTGCAGATCGTCCGCAGCCTGCACTGCAACCAAGAGCGCGTCGGTTGCGGAGGCATATACCTGATACATGGTGTACGTGGGCACGGGCAGCAGCAACTCGTGGTCTGCTTCAAGGAAAGTTTCGAAGAGCACATGGATGGCCTCGTCTACACCGTTGGTCAGGGCTACCTGTTCCGCCTGCAGGCCCAGATGAGCAGCGACGATGGCCTCCACTGGTTCGCGCTCGGGATAACGGGTCAGGTCGCCGGCAGAGATACTCGCAAGCGTCTCGCATACTTTAGGCGAGCAAGCCAGCGTGTTTTCATTAAAGTCCAGGCGCAGCGCATCGCGAGAGCCAAGCGGAGGGTGATACTCCATCATTGCCTCGACGCGAGCGCGCGGCGTGGGATAACGCAGGGTGATGGCTTCAGCCACGAGGCCTCCTTTTCGATGCGGTCTTGCGCGGGTTCTTGCGCAGGCGGGTGCGAATGGCCTCGGCGTGGCCGGTGAGCCCTTCAGCCTCGGCAAGGAGCGCGGCACGCGGGCCAAGTGCACGCATGCCCTGCGCTGCATATTCCTGCACGGTGATGAGCTTGACGAAGTCATACACGCTGAGCCCGCTGCGCACGCGCGCCATACCGCCGGTAGGCAGTGTGTGATTGGGACCGGAGATGTAATCGCCCATGGGCTGTGCGGACCAGCGGCCGACAAATACCGAGCCGGCATTCTCAACCCAATCGAGATCGCCGGCCGCGTCGACGGTTAGATGTTCGGGCGCGAGACGGTTCGTAATCTGCCGCGCCTCGCTCGCGGTGGCGGCGACGATTGCGAGGCCGTTGCGATCGAGCGCCTGGCGCGCAATCGCGTTGTTGCGGCTGCGCAGAGTTGTTTCTGCGATGACTGCTTTTGCCAACACCTCGCGTGTTGTGACAAAGATGGCCAGCGCCTCGGGGTCGTGCTCGGCTTGCGCTACCAGGTCGCTGGCGATTTCAGACGCGTTGCCGCGATCGCTGGTGACCACAATTTCAGTGGGACCGGCAAGCATATCGATGGCGCAATCAAAGGCAACGAGCCGCTTGGCCGCGGTGACGTAGAGATTGCCGGGACCCACGATCTTGTCGAC
>JAJZNH010000080.1 GCA_021811745.1 Acidobacteriota bacterium | reverse complement strand
CCTGCCGGGCGTCCATACGGTTGCATCCTTGCTGAAGCGCTGGTTGCGGGGAACGCATCAGGGCTCGGTCACCGCTACACATCTGGATGCGTACCTGGACGAGTTCGCATTTCCCTTCAACCGCCGAAAATCGCGCCGCCGGGGAATGCTTTTCTATCGGTTACTGGAGAACGCCGTGGTCATGAAACCTACGCGTTACCGACCCTCAAGAGCAGTCCTGCCTACACAAAAACACAACAGGTAGTAGTCACTGTACTAAGGCAGCTACCACACTACAGAATATTTAGTTACAGAAACCGGGGGGAGGGGGCGCCCCGGCTGTGAGGCTGTGAGACCGGGTTTGCCCGCGTCCAGTCTGCCGCGGCGGAGGATCCGGACGGCGCAGCCCTCAGCCCGCCACTCTTAAATCTCCACCCCGCAGAGGTGAACGCTGACGCCCAACTCGGCCAGCATGGCGGCCTTGGTGGCCAGCGCCTGATCGGCGGCCCCGGCCGTGGGCGCATAGGCCAGGTTGATGTGGTTGGCCCGGTGGCGCGCCATCATCTGGTTCTGGCTGACGCCGTGCAGCACCGTGTTCACGATCGGCCATTGCAGGGTGGTCTCGCGCCAGCGCCGCTCGGTCTCGGCGGCGGGCAGGCTCACCACCGTGCCCCGGCCCAGGTCGGCGTGCAGCGCGCCGCCCTCGACAAAGATGCGGCTCCAGACGATCTCGCCGGGCTTGCCGACGCCCTTCAGCGTGCCTCCGCCGAGCGGGAAGTACATGGCCGGCTGCCGCTCGCTGCGCGCGCCCGCGTAGCCGCCCGCAAAGTGATTGGCCGGCGCCGCGCCGGAGATTTGCAGCAGCCACACAAAGGCGTCGAGTTGGCCCGCGCCGCCCACCAGTTCGCCCTTGTAGTGCTCGCCCCAGCGCAGATCGTGCAGCGTGGTCGAGGGGTCGAGACCGAGCGCCGTCCAGCAGCGGTTGGTGATGAGCGCATCCACGCCCGCGCACTCGTCCACCTCATTGAAGTGCGGCAGCGGCGCACCGGCATACAACTCCTCCTGGCCGCCCTGGGCAAACACCGCCGGACGGAGAGCGTTGTTCAGCAGCCCCTCGGCCAGATCGGAGGCCGGGGCCATATCCTTCAGCCCCTGTTGATACTGGATGCCGATCGCGTCACAGCCGAACTCCCTGGCAATGCGCATGGCGGCGATGTACATCTTGCACTGTTCAAGCACCTGATCGAGCGTCAACTCCGCCGCCGGATCGCTGCCCAGATCGAACTGCACGCCCTTGGCCGTGAGCCAGCCGTACACGGCCATGGCTTCGCCGTCGCTCACCGTGCGCATCCTGGCCACCAGCGCCGACTGGCTCAGCCTCTCCTTGAAGATGCCGGCGGGATTCAGCAGCTCGTCGTCGATGATGGCGTTGTACATGCCCATGCAGCCCTCGTCGAAGACGCCCAGGATCGCCTTGCGATGCCGCAGTTCGGCGGCCAGCCGCGCGCCCAACTCGGCGCTGGCAGACGGCAGCCTGCCTGTGTTGAGCGCATGCACGTGCGAGAGATCGTGCGTGATGGCGCCCTGGCGCAGCCACTCATCCAGCGCATTGAGGAAGTAATCGTCGGTAAAGTCCTTGCTCCAGATGGAAGAGAACTTCTTGCCCGCCTTCACCAGCGAGCCGTTCAGATTGAGCAGCCCCACCAGGCCAGGCCATTGCCCCGACCAGTTAGCCGCAGTGAGGATCGGCCCCTGGTGGCTGCGCAAACCGGCCAGCACATGATGGCTGTACTGCCACGCCGCCGTGGCAAAGACCAGCCGGGCCTGGGCGGGAATCTTCATGAAGACGTCCATCCCCATGCGCTGCGAGGCGATGAAGCCGTGCTTCTCCTGCTCGTTGTAGGCATGAGCGCGCACCAGCTTGCAGCCCTGGCGCGCGAAGGCCGCCGTCAGCTTCTCTTCCATCGCGCGCTGTGCCGGCCAGCACATCTGGTTGGCCGCAAGGCGCAGATCGCCGCTGGTGATCAGCAACGCCTCATCGGCAGCCAAATTCAGTTTCCCTTCCCTCTCGATCACCATTCCGATTCTCTCCCGGCACAAGTTGGTCTCTTGCTCGAATGAACTATACACCTCCGAGGCCGAAGCTGAATTGAGGCCCGGGGCAATCGCATGAACTGGAATTCAGCCGGACTGCCGCGTATTTGCGCCGCTTGCGGGGATCCGCAATGGCCGTCCTCCCGGCATCGTTCGACTGAGTCGCGAGGGTAGGATAGAAATGAGTTGCTCTCCACGGCTTCGTGTCCCCAGAAACATCCATGCCCAGCAGAAAGGCTCAACCCGCTCCCGTTTCACGCCCGCAGACGCCGGACCGCGCGCAGCCGCCCACGGTCTCCGGCCGATGGTTGCTGATCGCGGTGTCGCTGTCCGTGATGGGCGCCGCGGTGTGCGGATGGGGCGCGTTATGTCTGCTGTTCTGGCAGGGGAGCTGGCAGTTGCTCTACCATCCCTCAGCCAAGGTGGCGCGCACGCCCGTCAGTGCCGGGCTGGCCTTCGAGCCCATCGGATTCGCGGTGACTACCGCGGGCCAGCCGCGCCTGCAAGGATGGTTGATTCCCGCCGCACCCGGCGCACGGTTCAGCCAGTACACCGTGCTCTACCTCCACGGCCGCAACGGCAACCTCGGGGATACCGTGCCGGAGTTGGCCCGTTTGCACGCCGTGGGCGTGAATGTGTTTGCCTTTGACTATCGCGGCTACGGACAAAGCCAGTTCGCGCACCCCAGCGAGGCGCGCTGGCGCCAGGACACCGGATGGGCGCTTCAGTACCTGACCGGGACACGGATGATCGCTCCGCGCGCGATTGTGCTCGACGGCGAGGGGCTGGGCGCGAACCTGGCTCTCGAAGTCGCTGCCGCGCACCCAGAGCTGGCTGGAGTGGTCATTGAAGCGCCCCTTGAAGCGCCTGTGAATGCGATCTTTAACGATCCGCGCGCGCGCCTGGTTCCCGCTCACCTGCTGGTGCGCGACCGCTACGTGCTGAATGGTCCAGCGGCAGCCCTTCGCATTCCATCGCTCTGGTTTTTACCTGCGCCAGCTGAATCCGAGGCTGGTCATTCGGGGAAACCATCTGAGGCATTCCGGGAGGTCCGTGCGGCGAAGACACTGGTTTGGCTTCCCCCGTCCGGAGCGGTGGAGAAGAGCTACACGGATGCGATTTCCCGCTGGCTGGAAGACGCGGTTCGATAAGCCGGGCTCAGGCCAGAAACAAAGGAATCAGAAGGGATGAAGGATACGAGAATGATGGCGAGGCGCCGTACCCTCACCGATATAGGTTTCGCCTTTGCTCACACGAGCAACGTCGCTGTAGAGGCGGGTCTCCATCTTGTTGGTGGTGGAATTGAGAAAAGTAAACGATGTTCCCAGGAGTTTTTCAAGGTTGCCGTCGCTGCTCGTGTGGTTGCGAAAGACAAAATGCAGGTAGCTCCCTGGCTTGTCCTTGGCCAGCTTCTTGTAGATCTTTTGCGCATGCTTATCGAGGCGGACTGTGGACTGAGCCAGGCATAGGGGTGCGCTGGCGGTCAAGATAGAAGCAAACAGCAGGCAAACGAGCGATTTGCGATCGACAAAGAATCCCATGTGGCCTCCAAGCAAGCAAGCTAGCTAGATAGAAAGAAACCGTGATTCGAGTCCGTGATCTGAGCGGTGGGCTTCCGAAGCCCTTGGGCATCCACAATAGCATCAAACTGAGAACGGGCGCGAACCCAGTGCGTCAAATCCTGGCCTGTGAACAAAGAAAAGAACGGCCCGAAGCAGGAAGAGCGGGCTGGCACTGGGCGGCGCCACGGGGCATCCAGGCAAGTTCCAGTGCCTGTTGGCGCCTTGACAGAGACAATGGCAGCTCCCTAGAATTGTAGTATGGTACTGTGTCAGCGTCTGGCCTAAGTGTCAGAAGGATAAGTGCTTAGCAGGCCTCGACCCTCCGGGTAATCGAGGCCGGGCAGTTGCAGACACGCGATCCTCGCAGGCCGGGGCTACAGGCCGGCTGGCTCGCCGGTGAGGTAGCCGGGGATCCGATGGGCGGAAGACATGCTCTCGGATGTTGCGGTAAGAGGGCGGAGGGCGGCCAAAATGTCTGATGCACGCCTTAGTCCGCGTGAGCGGCTGGTGCTCAACGCGGTAATCGAGCGATACATCGCGACGGGCGAGCCCGTCGCCTCGCAAGCGGTGGCGTGCGTTTTTGCCGGCCGCGAGGGGCTGAGCTCGGCCACGCTCCGCAACGTAATGGCCGCACTGGGCGAGCACGGGCTGCTCGAACAGCCGCATCCTTCGGCGGGCCGGGTTCCGACGGCAGCGGCATTCCGTTATTACGTGGAGCAGCTTACCCAACAGGGGCGCATTGCCGCCGGAACACAGGTCGGTGCGTCGCCGCAGGGCGCGACCAATTTGAATGGCCGGGCTTTGAGCGAGGCTCGCCGCGGCCAGATCGAGGAAAGCTTCTCCGGCGTGGCCAGTTCGCACGAGTACCTGGAACGCACCTCGCATGTGCTGGCCCTGCTGTCGAGCGGACTGGGTGTGGCATTGGCCAACTCAACGGAGGGCCAGGTGC
>JAJZNH010000556.1 GCA_021811745.1 Acidobacteriota bacterium | reverse complement strand
CGTCCGTGAAGAGCGTTGTCCCTGGAGAACCTGATGGGCACTATTTATATCGACGGTAAAGCCTGCGAAGCCGATCCGAAGCAGAACCTGCTGCACGCCTGTCTTTCGCTTGGACTCGATCTGCCGTACTTCTGCTGGCACGCTGCTCTTGGATCGGTAGGCGCCTGCCGCCAGTGCGCCGTCAAGTATTTTAAGGATGCCGAGGATACTCACGGCAGGATCGTGATGGCCTGCATGACACCCGCTGCGCCTGAAACCCGTATCTCCATTCGAGATTCGGAAGCGGTCGCTTTCCGCGCGGCAATTATCGAGGGGATGATGCTGAACCATCCTCATGACTGCCCGGTGTGCGATGAAGGCGGCGAGTGCCATCTGCAGGACATGACCGTGATGACCGGCCACGACTACCGCCGCACCCGGTTTGGAAAGCGTACCTTTCACGATCAGTATCTCGGACCGTTCGTCTACCACGAGATGAACCGCTGCATTCAGTGCTACCGTTGTGTCCGGTTCTACCGCAACTATGCCGGAGGGAACGATCTAAACTCCTTCGGAATAAGGAATGCGGTTTATTTCGGCCGCAACGAAGATGGTGTGCTCGAAAGCGAGTTCGCGGGCAATCTGGTGGAAGTCTGTCCTACCGGCGTCTTTACCGATCGCACGCTCAGACGCCACTACACGCGCAAGTGGGACCTGCGTATGGCGCCGTCGATCTGTACCCACTGCGCAGTCGGCTGCAATGTGACGATTGGAGAGCGCTATGGGTTGTTACGCCGCGTTTTGACCCGGTTCAACAGCGAAGTCAACGGCTACTTTCTTTGCGACCGCGGACGCTTTGGCTACGAGTTCGTGAACAGCGCGCGCCGAATTCGCTCCGCGAAGCTGGATGGAAAGTTTATTTCGAGCGGAGAAGCGAAGCGACAGTTACAGTCTCTTATTTCCGGCGGCGAGAGGCGGATCGGAATTGGTTCGCCCAGGGCTTCGCTTGAGGCCAATTTCGCGCTGCGACGACTGGTGGGGGGAAATCGCTTTTTTGCAGGTGTGGCTGACAGCGAGTGGAAGACGATTACGGCGATGGCGGAAGCTCTCCAAGCAGGGCCGGCCCGTTCGCCGTCGCTTCACGATATCGAGCTTTCCGATGTAGTGCTGATACTCGGAGAGGACGTCACGAACTCAGCACCCCGGATGGCGCTCAGCCTGCGCCAGTCGGTTCGCCGGCAACCATTCGAGATCGCAGAGAAGTTGCACATTCCTTCATGGATGGATGATGCAGTGCGCGAAGTCGTGCAGGATCGAAAGGGTCCTGTCTTCATCGCAGCTCCTGGCGCCACGCGTCTGGATGACATCGCTACTCAAACTTACCGGGCGGCGCCGGACGACGTGGCGCGGCTAGGCTTCGCCGTCGCTCATGAGATTGACTCAAGAGCGCCGGAGGTTTCTGGCTTGCCCGCAGAGATACAGGAGTTGGCACGCGTCATCGCCGCCGCGTTGAAAAGCGCGAAACAGCCGTTGGTCATTTCTGGGGCGAGTTGCCGCAGCATATCCATAATCGAATCCGCGGCGAACATAGCCAAGTCTTTGTGCGATAGCGGCCAGCCCGCCGGGTTGGCCCTGATTACACCCGAGTGCAACAGTTTCGGCCTTGCGCTCATGGGGGCCCGTCCATTGAGCGATGCCTTCTCAATGACGAGGAATCACGAGGCTACGACCCTGATTGTCCTCGAGAACGATCTCTACCGCCGCTTTCCGGCAAAACTGGTGGACGACTTGCTGGGATCGGCGGCTCAGGTGGTCGTGCTCGACTACTTGGAGAACGATACCACGGCGAAAGCCAGTCTGCTGCTCCCCGCAGGTACTTTCGCCGAGTCCGACGGT
This sequence comes from Acidobacteriota bacterium, assembly GCA_021811745.1. Next base: position 2,713 of record JAJZNH010000556.1, on the reverse strand, counting down.
ACGCTCGTGAGCTGCGAAGGGCGTGCGCAACGATTCTTCCAGGTGTTCGCGCCCCAGGAAGACGTGCAAGAAAGCTGGCGATGGCTGTGCGATCCGGCGTGGTCTTCGCTCGATGATGTCTTGGCCGCCATCGCCGAGGAAATCCCGCAGTTGGCCCTTGCCGTCAAAGCCGCACCATTGTCGAAGTTTCGGATGGCGGGTGCGAAGATCCCGCGGGAGCCTCACCGGTACAGCGGACTCACCTCCATCACCGCAAACATCAGCGTCGTTGAGCCCAAACCGCTCGACGACCCAGACTCCGCGCTGGCGTATTCCATGGAGGGCGCTTCGCTCCAGCCGCCCGCCGCGCTCCAGCCTTTTTTCTGGTCTCCCGGCTGGAACTCCATCCAGTCGGTGAACAAATTTCAAAGCGAGATCGGCGATGCGCTGCGAGAAGGCGATCCCGGCATTCGTTTATTCGAGCCATCATCGGGAGGAGCGTACTTCACCGCCATTCCGGCCGCCTTCATACGCAGTGAAGCGGAATGGATGGTCATTCCGATCGAACATATTTTTGGTTCCGAAGAACTGAGCCTTCAGGCGCCTGCTGTCGCTGAACTGGCGCCGAGCCCATATCTCGCCCTAAACCCCACGGATGTCGCCAGCCTTCACCTGGATGGGCAGCCTGGGGACGTGGAGATTGAACTCGGTGGCGTAAAGCAGCGCCTGCCGCTAAAGGTGTTGCCCGGATTGCCAGCGGGAGTCGCCGGGATCCCCGCGGGTCTGACTGCGATCCGGGGAGAGGAGCTTCCGGCCTGGAGCCGGATCGAGCGAGTGCCATGAGGAGTCCTTACCCATTTGCGTCGATTTTCGGAATCTTGATTGTGGCGCTCAGCTTAGCAGCCCTGCTCATCTGGGTAGAGCGGCGGCTACTGGCGCTCTGGCAGGACCGCTACGGGCCGAATCGGGTGGGCCCGTTCGGTCTGTTACAAGTGGTCGCCGACATGATTAAGATTTTCGCAAAAGAAGACTGGATACCACCGTTCGCAGACAAGACCATTTTCGTAATCGCGCCGGCGATCATCATGGTGACAGTGTTGTTGTCGTTCGCCGTGTTGCCCATTGCTCCCGGCATCATTGTCGTGGACCTCAACATCGCTCTGCTCTTTTTTCTGGCTATGTCCTCGCTTGGCGTTTACAGCATCGTGCTGGCCGGCTGGGCATCCGGCAATAAATACTCCCTGCTGGGTGGGCTGCGCGCGGCTGCCCAGATGATCAGCTATGAAGTTTTCCTAGGTATGTCTCTCATGGGAGTGGTGCTGCTTGCCGGCTCTTTCAATCTGACAACGATTGTGGAAGCGCAAAGAAAGCTGTGGTTCGTGGTTCCACAGTTCCTCGGCTTCGTTTTATTTCTGGTTGCGGGCGTAGCCGAGGCGCGGCGGCTGCCCTTCGATCTTCCGGAGGCTGAGGCCGAGTTGGTTGCAGGCTTCCATTCCGAGTACTCAGGCATGAAGTTTGGCATGTTCTTTGTGGGGGAGTATCTCGGCGTGATCCTGATCTCCTCCATGATCACCGTGCTGTTTCTTGGCGGCTGGATGGGCCCGTGGCTGCCTCCCCTCGTCTGGTTTCTGATCAAGGTGTTTGCCTTTATCTGTTTTTTCATTCTGTTGCGGGCTGCGCTTCCCAGGCTGCGTTTCGACCAACTCATGTCCCTGGGCTGGAAGGTGATGCTTCCGCTGGCACTGGCCAATCTGGTAGTAACTGGTGCCATCGTGATGGCGTTTAAGTGAAGGGATGAAATGCTGAGTGTAATCAGAACGATCTGGACCGTGTTTCTGCACACGTTTCGTCGCCGCGTCACTATCCAGTATCCAGACGAGAAGCCGTACCTGACGCCGCGTACCCGAGGGCGCATTATTCTCTCTCGCGATCCCGACGGTGGCGAGCGCTGCGTCGCCTGCTATCTCTGCGCCGCCGTTTGTCCGGTGGATTGCATCGCGTTGCAGGCAACGGAGGATGAGAATGGGCGCCGCTATCCAGAATTCTTCCGCATCAATTTTTCGCGTTGTATCTTTTGTGGCCTTTGTGAAGATGCATGCCCGACCTATGCCATCCAACTGACTCCGGATTTTGAGATGTCCGAATACAACCGTCAGAATCTCGTTTATGAAAAGGAAGATCTGCTGATCGACGGGCCGGGCAAGTATCCGGGTTACAACTACTGGCGCGTTTCTGGAGTGCGGATCGAAGGCAAAGATAAGGGGGAGGCAGAAAACGAAGCGCCTCCTGTGGACCTCCGCAGGCTGATGCCATGACCACTTTCGTGGAAATCGCTTTCTACGTGGCGGCAACCGTGGCCATAATCTCAACGGTCCTGGCCATCACGCGGCTGGTAGCGGTCCACGCGTTGCTCTATCTGATCGTTTCGCTTCTGGCCGTGGCCGTGGTTTTTTACACGATGGGCGCCCCTCTGGTGGCTGCACTCGAGGTGATCATCTACGCAGGCGCCATCGTCGTTCTTTTTGTCTTTGTGGTTATGATGCTGAACCTGGGAGCGCAGGCCCGCGAATCTGAACGGCAATGGCTCACAGGCAAGATCTGGATCGGCCCCGTTATTCTCTCCGCCATCCTCCTTGCCGAAGTGATCTATATGATCGCCCGCGCGAGGCTATCCGGCGGCATAGGAAACGTTGTAGGTCCGAAACAGGTCGGAATCGCCCTCTATGGTCCGTAT
>JAJZNH010000780.1 GCA_021811745.1 Acidobacteriota bacterium | reverse complement strand
TACACATCGGCCACCAGCTTCCGGGTGGCGTCCAACTGGTGATAGCGCGGGAAGACAATCTTCTCAATCTTCTTCTTGCTGTTCCTGGTGGCGACCACGTAGCGCCCCAGAATCTCCAGCCAACTATCCCGCTGCCACACCTCTTCCCACAGGTAAGCGGTAGGGTGTCCGTTGGGGTTGGGTGGATTCCCGGCTGCGCCGTGGTTCCCCTGGTTGAATGGCAGAAACTGAGTCTGCGGCCCGGCCAGCTTCGTCGTCATCTGGACTTCGCTGTTGCTCACCGCAAAGTGAACCAGCGCTCCCGATGGAAAGGACAACAGCGGCTCCGTCGTACCGCCTTTGGGCCTGGGCAGGCGGTCAAACTTGTACTGATCCACAGCGTCTTCCACCGACTGCGTGAAGTCCGTTTTCAGCTCCACCGTCGCCACCGGAATGCCGTTGAGGAAGAGAACCAGGTCAATGCAGTTTTCGTTCTGCATGGAGTATTTGACCTGCCGAATCACCCGCAGCCGATTCGCTCCGTAGCGGGCAAGGATTTCCGGATTCATGGCCAGGGCTGGCTTGAACTGTGCCGGCGGAAGCCGTTGCCGCAATCCCAGCATCTCCACGCCATGCCGCAGCACATCCAGCGTGCCCCGCGCTTCGATCTGCTCCCGCAGCCGCGCCAGCAGAACCTCACCCGCTTTTGCGCCGTGGTTCTTGGTCAGGGATTCCCATGCTTTGGGAGAAGCCTCCTGCACCCAGGCCAAAACATCTGCGGGGAAGAGTGCCAGAGCCCGGTCATACTGGGCGGCATCGCCTTTGGAGTGGAGCCAGCCGTGCTCGCCGAGGTATCCACAAACCTCATCCTCAAACTTGATTTCGTTGTGGAGGCTCATGCCACCACCTCCGCTACGGCCTGACGGACGTCGATCTTGCCGGTGACAGCGGCTGAGATGAGGGCTGTGCGACGCTCTTGGAGCAGTGAGATCGCGCTATTTGCAGCACCTACGAGGCGGTCACTTTGTTCACAAACGCTACTTATGTGTGCGAGCACTTCACGTTGCTCGGTCAGTGGGGGCACGGGAACGTTTAAAGACTTGAACTCATCCCAGTAAAGACGAAGCCGAAAGTCCGTAACTCCTCGCGAGTATCGCCTCATTTCCTCGACTGCACGCTCTGTTCGGAGGACTTGTTCGATGTAATCCGAACGAACAGGTCGGATTGGACGAGCAACCACGTATGCTGGGCTAACCAGGCCGCATACGGTAACTGCGCCAAAGCCCCCTTGCCATGCACGCATCATGTTGTAGACGAGGTCTGAGGGCAAGACACGCTTGTACTTCGACCTGTCTTCGCTGCGCGTTACCTTGCGGTCGAGTTCCTCATCCTCTAGTTCGCGGTCTGTTACTCCGTCGTGAATTGACACGCTCAGAATTGGAAGTTCTGGATCGCCGCATTCGGATACCTCTCTATACAGAGCCCCTATTCGGATGACGTCCCAATGCGCAGGGATGCAGCCCAGCCACTCGACGCCGGAATGCTTCATGGGGGCATCGGGATTCAGGCCCTTGGTGACTGCGTGGGAGATGACTGCCTGGCGCTTCTCCTTCAGCAACTCGATCAGCCGCTGCTGCTCGGCGATGAGGTCATCGATCTTGGCGGTTTCCCGCATCAGAAACTCCACGAGTTGCTCCAACTCCGAGGACTTTGGCGGTAGAGCGACGCGTGTCTTTTCAACTTGCGCTGAAGAGAGGTGCTTCACCGTAGTGGCATACGTAATCTCGTTAGTGGTCTTAAGCGGAAACTGCAGGGCATGTTCCAGAAGCTCGGTGATGGATTTTGATTGGCCGCGCACACAGCAGATTCGCTGATTCAGTAGCCCAACTCCCTCACCGAGCCACCGCCCAACATTAAAGTCACCGTCCATTCCTATCAAGACGTCATCTGATGTGACTGCTGCTTGCGGCACAAACGTGCCCTCATACTTCGCTTCGGTTTCACGAGAATTTAGGTCCCGTATCCTGATGAGCGGGATACCTTCTTCGGGATTGAACTTGGCAGAATCGAAAGGGAATCCATTAATGATCTTCGCAATTGCCCGGACGGGGATGACCTTCCAATGCTCAGGAACTTCGCCCAACCATTCCACACCGCTGTCCTTGTACTTCGGATACCTTGGCAGGCTCATTCGGCAAGCGCCTCCAGCATCGACATGATCCGCGTGGAAACGGCCTTCAACTCCTCGTCAATCTCATGCAGAGGGCGCGGCGGTTTGAAGACATAGAAGTGCCGGTTGAAGGGAATCTCATAACCGATCTTTGTCTTCGCCTCATCAATCCAGGCATCGGGCACGTGCGGCAACACCTCACGCTCAAAGTACGTATTCACATCCTCGTCGAGCGGGACATTCTCCGTGTCGCGCAGGCTGGTATCCGGCTGCGGTTCGCCCTTGTTCTTGCCCTTGGCAATCAGCACCACATTGCCGTCCTCATCCCGCAGAGGACGCTCCACGGTGATGGTGCGATAGCCGAAGTCCTCATTCCGGAAGATGCGGCTGAGGGGAACTTCCATCTTCGACTCCTCGTCGAACCGAGTGGCCTTCTTAAACTCTCCAAAGAGACGGGTGATCTCGGCGATGTGCTCTTCGCCCAGCTCTTTGCGCTTGCTGCCGAGGCTCTTGCGCATCTTCTGCCAGAAACTGCTGGCGTCAATGAGCTGCACCTTGCCCTTGCGCTCGGCGGCCTTGCGGTTGGAGAGAATCCAGATGTAGGTGGCAATGCCCGTGTTGTAGAACATGTCCGTGGGCAGGCCGATGATCGCTTCGAGCAGGTCGTTCTCCAGCACATAGCGGCGAATTTCGCTCTCGCCACTGCCCGCGCCGCCTGTAAAGAGCGGTGACCCGTTGAGCACGATGCCGAACCGGCTACCGCCATCGACCGCCGGACGCATTTTACTGATAAGGTGCAGAAGAAAGAGCAGCGAGCCGTCACTGACGCGGGGCAGTCCAGGGCCAAAACGACCGTTATAGCCCTGCTGCTCATGCTCTTTTTGGACTTCTTTCTGGACCTTCTTCCACTCAACGCCAAAGGGAGGATTGGAGAGCATGTAGTCGAACTTGCGATGGGCCTGGCCATCCTCAGAGAGGGTGTTCCCGGCGACGATGTTGGCTACATCCTGCCCCTTGATGAGCATGTCTGCCTTGCAGATGGCGTAGGACTCGTCGTTCAGCTCCTGCCCGTACATGGTGAGCCGTGCCTGCGGGTTGTGCTCGGCCAGGTACTCGCCCGCGACCGAGAGCATGCCGCCCGTTCCGGCTGTTGGATCGTAGATGGTGCGGACGACGCCCGGCTTGGACAGTACGTCGTCGTCCTCGACGAAAAGCAGGTTGACCATGAGCCGGATGACTTCACGCGGGGTGAAGTGTTCTCCGGCAGTTTCGTTCGAGATTTCTGCGAACTTCCGGATCAGTTCCTCGAAGACGGTGCCCATCTCGGCGTTGCTGACCGTGTCCGGGTGCAGGTCAATTCCGGCGAATTTCTCTGACACCTGGTAGAGCAGGTTGCACTTGGCGAGGCGATCAATCTGCGCGTAGAAGTCGAAGCGCTCGAAGATGTCCCGCACCGATGGCGAGAACGCCTGGATGTAGGCGTACAGGTTCTCCTTGACGTGGTCCTGGTCGCCCATGAGGGTCTTCATGTCCATGGGCGAGGTGTTGTAGAAGCCCTGCTGGGCCTTGCGCAGTAGGAACGGCTCGGGGTTGATCCCGGCACTCTTGCGGGCCTGGAACTCGGCCAGGACGGCGGCTTTGGTCGGCTCCAGCACGCAATCGAGACGGCGGAGAACGGTGAATGGCAGGATGACCTTGCCGTATTCAGACTGCTTGTAATCGCCTCGCAGCAGATCGGCAACAGACCAGATGAAGCTAGAAAGGCTCATGTCCCAAAGATACCCAGCACTCTATAAGTTTGATGAACGCCCTAATCTTAACTCGCCCGGCTTCCCATCCGTCCAGATTCCGCACACCGTGCGCTACTGGCACAGCCTAGCTGGGGCATCGCACCGTCACCGTGCCATGCCAGCGCCTCTGCTCGCGCTGCCGCCTTTATCAGGGCCATTGCCAGCTGTCTCAACGCTGAGGCCAAGAAGTGCAATTGCCAGTTCGTGGTTCCAGTTTCATATCCAGTTTTCCCCCAAGCCACTTCCGGAGCCTCTTGAACAATACACCTGACGATGCTCATCATGCTGGACACCGGCTGTCGCGTCTCTGCTGCGTTGACGTTGCGAGTCGGAGACGCTAATTTTGATAATCCGCTCGTGCAGTTGGACGGCAAGAGCAGGAAAGCGCCTTGGGCCTATCAGTTGGGAGCCTCGCAAATGTCTGTTTCGCCACTTTGCTGAGTTGCAGCCTGAGGCTCACAGTCTGGTATCTACCACACGAGCCGGGACGGTATCGAACAGGCGCAACATTCCACGGACTCCAGAGCGTGAAGCGGCTGTGCCGCAGCATCGGATTTGAGACACCGACCCACACCGTTGATGCTTTCAATCATTTGTTCACCATGAACTACCTCCGGCGCGGCGGTAGCGTGTTCCACCTGCAAAAGGTTTCG
>JAJZNH010000421.1 GCA_021811745.1 Acidobacteriota bacterium | reverse complement strand
CCGCCGTATGCATTGACGCCGACATTCTGGTTCGGTTCGTGGAAGCCGTGATTGCCTACGTACCCGATCTGAATGCTCTCTGTGTGGCTGATCTCATGCTGGATCTGGAGGTTCCATTCTTCGTAGGTGGGATAGTGCAGCGTGCCTTGCACGGTGGTAAAGCTCGGCACCTCATAATTGGGGTTGGCGGCCGACATGGTTTTTGCGCTACCTCCGGTCTTGAACTGGCTCTGGAAGGTTGTGTTTGCGCCAGCCATCAATGTTTGCGCGCTGCTGGTGTTCGTGGGCTGCAGTGCCATCCCCGCATTGGACACGACAAACTCCGTGGTCAGCGGTGGGTTATCGAGCATGGAGTCGGCGATCGTACCAGGGAAGACATCGGTAAAGATGCCCACGCCACCGCGCAGCACGGTCTTCGATGCCGGACCAGGAGACCATGTAAAGCCCACGCGCGGCTCGATCATGAATCGCTGGTAGTTGGTAAAGGCGTTGGCCAGGCCGTACTTGATCTGCTGGTTATAGGCTCCCGAGGAAGAGTTCAGCGGAGCTGTCGCCGCCTTGTTGAAGAAGCTGCCGCCAAAGTTCGAGAGGCAATTCCTGCCGCAGGAGACATTCGAGTTCCGCTCCACACGGACACCTGCCGTCACGGTCATGTTGTCCACCGGCTTCCAGTCGTCCTGGAAATAGAAGCCGAGCGTGTAAAGCGATAGGGGCAGATTGAGACTCGAGGTGAAATTCTGCACGCCGGCGTCTGTTACTCCGCCGGAGAAGCCATACCATGCCGGGGTCGCACCGCTGGTATCCAGACCGCCATGATTGACGTAAATCAAGGGCGTTGTCAGGATGCCGGTATCGTGGTCCGATATGTCGTCTTTCTTGAAGGCGAAGCCGGTCTTCAAGGTATGCTTGCCCACCGTGTAGCTGAAGTCATCTCCGAACTGGTACTGCGTGACGTTGCGTCCCTCAGGCCAGTAGATGCCGTCGTTGTTCAGGTCGTTGGCAAAACCATCATCCCAGGTCAATTCCATCGGGAAGGTGCTCAGCTCCTGTGCCGGATTGGGGTTCACGAAGAGCGCGCTGTACCAGGAACCGGTCATCAGGAACTGGTTGACCGCCCTAGGACTGAAGGTATGCGTCTCAGCAAACTGGCCTTCGTAGTCCGGTTGGTCGCTCTGTGCGTCAAAGGCCGAATTGATGGGATCGGTATAAGAGGGCTGTACGCCGTGGTCGTACTTGAAGTGGCCGAACAGCTTATCGTTGTCCGAGAGGTTCGCGTCCACGCGCCCGGTGATCAGCTTCTCAGTCAAGCGAAACTCGGACGGAGCGGCGAGCTGTAACTGGTCGGTGCCGAACGCGGAACCCTGGGGCACAACTGCGCTGGCGTAGTTCGGCGTGCCGTTATACAGCTTGAAGATCTTCTGGTAGAACGCGCACTGGCTGTTAGCCCCGGCCTGGAACAAGGTGCTGCTGGCGTTGTCGCAGTTCCCGTCGTCACCGAGAACGCTTAGATTTCCGGTGGTGGGATAGGACGAGTCGCTCTCGAAGGTGGGGCTGGGCAGATGGACGATGTTCTGGCTCGAAGTGATGAACGAAATCCCCTCGGTATTAAAGAAGAAGAAGACTTTCTGCTTCTTGATCGGACCGCCGACCGCGCCGGCCCACTGATTGAAGTTGGAGAAGGGGCGTCCGATGGCGGGAGAGGCGTACAGCGGATTCTTGTTGAACCAGTCGTTGGCGTTCATCACGCGGCCGTTCCAGCCGTAGTTCAAGTTGCCGTGGAACTTGTCGCCACCCGAGCGGGTGATGGCGTTCAGTTGCACACCGGCCAGGGTGCCGTACTCCGTGTCGTAGGCGTTGGTGACAACGTCGGTCTCCTGAACGTCGTTCAACCCCAGCAGCATGTTCGACGGCCCGGAGTTGTTCAGGTTCAGGAACGGGTCATTGACCTCCATGCCGTTCTCGGTGAAGTTGTTGGAGGTTCCGGGCAATCCGAAGGCGGAAAAATTGCCGTAACCCAGCGTGCCGCTTGAGGAGTTGGCGCCGGTGTTCATCACCACGCCCGGCTTGGCCTGCGCTTCATAGGTGATGTCGCTGCCGGGATTGGGGAGGTTCTGGATCTCGTCCAGGGTCACGGAGCTGGTCAGCGCGGCGGTGTCCGTCTGCAGAAGCTGGGCACTGGCGCTCACCTCGACCGTCTCAGACGCGGAGCCCACCGCGAGATTGAGGACTTGCGTGGTGATCTGGCCGATGGCAACCTTTACGGTCGTGGTGGTCGATTTGAATCCAGGCGCCGTCGCGGACAAAGTGTACACGCCAGGATTGAGGAGGGAAAAGCGATAGGCGCCCGTGGCAGAGGTGGTTTGTGTGAAGACGGCGCCTGTTGCCCTGCTCTTCGCCGTCACCTTCGCGCCGACGACAGCAGCGCCGCTCGGATCCATTACGGAACCCGCAATGTCGCCAGCCAGCATTGACTGGGCATGCGCGACAGGTACGCAGCCCACTCCAAGAATGATTCCAGTAAGAAGAAAAGGCAGCAACGCGATGGTTGCAAAGACACGACTCCGTAACTGCGTGAACCGCATAGGACTCCTCCAAGTTTTTGTTAAGGACCCCGACCCCGATTGCTGCAGACTCTTTATCCCATCTTCTAAACCGCATCTCGTCAGCTGAGATTTGTCGATGCGATTTGTGTGAAGCTGGTCGTCCTGTCCGCAGACAATTAGTCCGCCTACTACCCTTCAGCGATCAGTTGGGGAAACTAGACCCGATGCGCCCATGAGATCTAAAAGTGTCTATGTATCAAAATGCCGATACAACTACACTTTCCCCCCGGGCACCAAAGCACGGTGAATGAACTTCCTTAAGGTCCCAGGGCCGATTTCTACTATGCGCATATGCACGGGAATGGCCATTCCGCACGGCGAGCGATTCTAATCTATTTCTTATTGAAATTAAACCTCTTACGACTTTCATTTCGCCGTCAATCGGTTTCTTTGCCGCGGCAACGCGCAGATGAATCTATGAAATTACGTATTTGTAATCCTTTAATCTTCCAGAAAGGGAATGCAACACCTTGTTTGGAGAGCTCTTGGGTCCTTTGCACGCCCGCCGCGGCGGTTGATGTATTCTCCTCACCATGCAACTGACGCTGGTTCACATCGGGACTGCCAGCGGGTCGAAGGAGGGCTTCGAGGCCCTGACAGGGATGTACCTGGAGCGTTGCGCAGCCTTCGCACGCTGCGAGGCGCGGGCATTCCGGACGGAAGAGGCTTTGCTGGAGTGGCTGGACCGGCGTCCGGGCCGGACGGCGGCGGTGCTGGCGCTCCTCGACAGCCGCGGACGGCAGATGACTTCGGAGGCCTTTGCCGCCTGGCTGGGCGCGCGGCGCGATCAGGGAACCCAGCACATGGTCTTTGCCGTCGGTCCGGCGGATGGTTGGTCTGAGGCGGCGCGCAAGCGGGCCGAGCTGCTGCTTTCATTAGGGCCGATGACCATGGCTCACGCGCTGGCGCGGGTGGTGATGGCGGAGCAGCTCTACCGGGCGTTAACGATTCTGGCGGGGCACCCGTATCACACGGGACATTGAGAGTTGTCAGTGGTCAGCGGGTAGTCCGAGATCTGAGCCGCCAGCCTTGTTCTGGCGGATCTTTTCCACTCGACTTTGAATCGGGAGCGGCGATAGGCTGAAGCCTGATCGCTGATTACTGACCACAGACAACTGAAATGACCGATTCGCGGCGAGGACTGATCCTGATCAATACGGGCCCGGGCAAGGGCAAGACGACTGCTGCGCTGGGAACGGCGATGCGCGCCGTGGGCAATGGCATGAAGGTGCTGATGCTGCAGTTCCTCAAGGGCTCGTGGCACTACGGCGAGCTGGACGCGGCAAAGGTCTTCGGAGAGAACTTCATCCTGAAGCAGATGGGCCGCGGTTTCGTGAAGATTGGCGGAGCCGAGACTGATCCCGAAGACATTCGCCTGGTAGAGGAAGCGTGGGCCGAAGCGCGGGCGGCCATCTACTCCGGCGAATGGGATATGGTGATTCTGGATGAGATCAACTACGCCATCAGCTACAAGATGCTCGACCCGGCCATCGTGGCCGAGGCGCTGCGCGGCAAGCCGGAGATGGTGCACGTGATCCTGACCGGACGCAACGCGCATCCGCTGCTCGTGGAGCTGGCCGATACGGTCACCGAGATGCGCGAGGTGAAACACGCCTACCAGAAGGACATCCCCGCGCAGCTTGGGATTGAGTACTGAGAAGCGAACCGGCAGCGAGGAACAGCTTCCAGAAGAGTTTCATGCAGGCCGGACGATTTACACAGGATGAGGAGACAACTATGGCCACATGCACCCACCACCGCTGGGCCGACCTGGAGCCGGAGCAGATGAACCCGCTGGTTACGCGGCAGTTTGTCTCGGGCACGAACATCATGCTGGCCCGCATTGCGCTGAAGAAGGGCGCGCGTGTACCCAGGCACAGCCACATGAACGAGCAGTTGAGCCATGTTGTGGAAGGCGTGCTCAGGTTTCTGCTGGAAGACAAGGAAGTGACGGTGCGGGCCGGGGAGATGCTCTGCATTCCGCCACATGCG
>JAJZNH010000811.1 GCA_021811745.1 Acidobacteriota bacterium | reverse complement strand
AAACAGTCATCCCTTCATTAACCGTGGCCTGACGCAGTTACGCGCCGCGGTTTACACTGGTGCACGCTTGCGCGCGCCGTGATTCGGCGGCGCGGCGCCACTGTCCGTAAGGGGGAAAGATGAAGCTCAACCGCAGGGAATTTCTAGCCGCATCGTCCGCTGTTCTGCTGGCGCACACAGCCAATGCCGCCGAGCCACCGCGCCTGAAGCGCAAGGACTGCTTTTTCGGTCTCCACTTCGACCTGCATCCCACGGCGCAGGATAAGGACCTCGGCCGCGACCTGACGGATGCCATGGTTGCCCATCTGCTGGAGAGCGTGCATCCCGACTTTGTCCAGTACGACTCCAAGGGCCACCCCGGCTACCTGGGATTCCCCTCCAAAACCGGCATGTCCGCCCCCGGCATCGTGAAGGATTCGCTCGCAATCTGGCGCCGCGTGACCGCTGCCCACGGCGTCGCTCTCTATAACCACTTCTCCGGCGTCCTCGACGCCCTCGCCGTCACCCGGCATCCCGACTGGGCGTGCATCGGCCCCGACGGCAAGCCTTCCAGCCGTGAAACCAGCCTCTACAGCGCCTATGAGCAGAACCTGATGATTCCCGAGTTGGAGGAAGTAGCCCACAACTACGATCTGGACGGCTCATGGGTGGACGGCGACTGCTGGGCGGTCACGCCCGACTACTGCGAGGCCGCACAGAGCAGGTTTCAGGCCCAGACCGGCATCGCCACGCTCCCCAAGGAACCCGGCGATCAGGGCTGGATCGAGTTTCTCGACATGCAGCGCGAGCAGTTCCGCCAGTACGTGGCCCGCTATGCGGACGCCCTGCACCGCTCCCGGCCCGGTTACCAGATCACCAGCAACTGGATGTACTCGACCTTCGCCCCGGAGCGGCCAACCCTGCCGCTTGACTACCTCTCCGGCGATCTGGCCGATCAGGCGGCGGCGCGGCAGGCCCGCATCGAAGCGCGCTATATCTCGCGCTGCGGCAAACCCTGGGACCTGATGTCCTGGGGCTTCGAAAAAGGTAGGCAGTTCCGGAACCAGTCCGCCAAGCCCGCCGTCGAGTTGGAGCAGGAGGCAGCCATTGTGCTGGCACAAGGCGGCGCATACCAGATCTACTACGTCCCCACACGGGCCGGCTGGATCGATGACCGCGTTGTCCACGCAGCCTCCACCGTGGCCGCCTTTTGCCGCCGGCGCCAGCGCTGGTCGTTTCGCTCGCAAAGCCTGCCTGAGGTGGGCGTATTCTTCTCCGGCCGCACGCTTTACCGCACCGCCAGACGCCCCTTTGGCGGCTGGGGAAACGCCGAGGCGCCTGCGGCAGGGGCCGTGGATCTGCTGCTCGCTATGGGCTACTCCGTCGATCTGATTCCCGACTGGCAGGCCGCCGAGAGTGCCGCGCAATATCCGCTCATCGTCCTTCCCGACTGGCAGGACATCGGTAGCGATGCGGCCGCGACCCTCGCCACCTACGTCGCCAACGGGGGCAAGCTGCTGCTCTTCGGCGCAGAGAATGCCCGGCTTTTCTCGAGTTCTCTCCCTCTGCCACTGGCTGGCCCTGCCCAGCAGCACACATACTATGTGGCCGACGAAGCCGGCTTCGCTCAGATCTCGGGTAACTGGGTCGGAGTTAGCGCTCCACAGTCCGATGTGGTAGCGGCCGCCTATCCCACGCCCGACGCGCGCAAGAATGCTATTCCCATCGCCGCCCAGGTGCGGCACGGCCGGGGAGCCGCCGTGGTTTGCCCGGGCCCCATCGCTTCTTCCTATGGAAACGCCGATACGCCCATCCTCCGCTCGCTGGCGCGCTTACTCCTGCAGCCGTTGCATGCGCCCTCCGTCTCCCTTGAAGGCGACTATCCGGAGGTGGAAGTCGTGCTGCGCCGCAAAGAGGGCCAGACACTGGTTCACCTGATCAACACTGCGGGTGTGCCGGTAACGGGCCAGTTTAGGCACCAGGGAGTAGTGCCCCGCACCGGGCCGATACGCCTGCGCCTCCGGCTGCCGCAGGCGCCTTCCCGCGTCGTCCTGGAGCCGGAAGGAAGCATCCTCGCAGGCGAATACAAAGCAGGCGAGTGGCAGGGCACACTGCCCGATTTGCACGTCCACTCGTTCCTCAGGATCATGGGCGGAGCGTAGTCAACGCGGGCTGGCGAAAAAGCCCTGAATCAGTTCGCGTTCTGCATGGTACAGAATTTGGCCGTCAGCGAATGAAGGCCACACCGGCGCAGAACGCAGTCGGTGATATTGCTATAAGAGGCGATTGAAGGTTGGCCTGGAATGCATGCGGTGTCCCTTTCGGGGTGATCGTGCGTTGCCGGGCAAATGAATGGAGTGAAGCGAGAGATGAGCGAGCTGTGTGGGATTTTTCCTGCGCTGGTAACACCCACCAACCAGGCAGATGAATTTCAGGCAAAGCCCTACGAGCAGTTGCTTGAGCGTGTCTACCGGGCCGGAGTGCACGGAGTTTACGTCTGCGGACAAACCGGCGAAGGACTGCAGCTCTCGCTTGACGCCAGAAAGGCCGCCGCCGAGTGCGCAGTCCGTTGCTCGCCTCCGGGCGCCAAAGTCATCGTTCATGTCGGAGCGTCTTCCACTCGGGATGCGGTGCAATTAGCCAGGCACGCGGGAGCCGCGGGCGCTCACTACGTCAGCAGTCTGCCGCCAGCGGGGAGCTACTCCTTCGCGGAAGTGAAGAGCTACTACCAGGCCATCGCAGCGGCCTCCGCGGTGCCGCTTCTGATTTACTATTTCCCTTCTCTCTCAACCGCCATTCGCACCACGGAGCAAATTCTGGAGCTGTGCGCGATACCGAACATCGTCGGGCTGAAGTTTACCGACTCCGATTTCTTCATGTTGTGGGCGATACGAAAGGCAGGATTCGTCGTCCTTGCAGGAAGCGATGAGATGCTGGCCTCGGGGCTGATCGCCGGTGCAAATGGAGGCATTGGCAGCACCTACAATCTCATGCCTGACAGTTTTGTGCAGCTCCACCAACACGCGATGCGTGGCGAATGGGAGCTTGCCCGACACGTGCAGCACCATATCAACGAGCTCATCCAGGTTTTGCTCGCCTACCCCATTCAGCCCGTGGTCAAGCAAATGCTCCAATGGACGGGCATCGATTGCGGAACATGCGTGCTGCCGCGCCGGGAGCTCAACAGCACAGAGAAAGCGGACCTGCGCGCGCGGGCTCTTGCAACAGAACTGGGCCAAAAGCTGCTGGCATCCACGGCGGCGGGAAGATGACGCAGAAGCGATCGATCTATCCCTGGCTCGTAGTCGCGCTCCTCTGGGTCGTGGCGGCGCTGAACTACGTAGACCGCCAGGTTATCTTCACACTCTTCCCGCTGTTGCGCGCCGATCTTCACCTGTCAAGCGTGCAACTGGGCATGCTGGGAACCATCTTCCTCTGGGTTTACGGCGCGGTAAGTCCTTTTGTGGGATACCTGGCAGACCGGTTCAGCCGCCGCAACGTGATCCTGGCAAGCTTTGGCATCTGGTCGCTGGTTACGCTCTTTCTGGGGCTGGCCCACACCTACGCGGAAGTGTTGACGGCACAGGCGCTGATGGGCTTGAGCGAGGCGTGCTACATTCCCGCGGCATTGGCCCTCATCGCCGACTACCACGGCGAAGCGTCCCGTTCGCGCGCGGTCGGGCTGCACCAAAGCGGCCTGTATGCCGGCATCGTCTTCGGCGGAGTCGCCGGCGGATGGATCGGCGAGTATTACGGCTGGCACGTTGTCTTTTATGTGCTCGGTACGGGCGGCTTGTTCTATCTGCTTCTGTTGACGTTCAGCCTGAAAGACCCGCCAAGGCAAGTACGGGTAACGGATAAAGAGACAAACAAGCTGCCGTTTTCCGTTGCGATTGCGGAACTCGCCGGCAACGGCGCATTCCTGCTCCTGCTGGCAGCCATGACTCTGGTCTCCATCGCTCTCTGGTGTGTCTATACATGGCTGCCACTCTTCCTCTTTGAGCGCTATAAGTTAAATCTGGCTTCCGCGGGATTTTCGGCGACTTTCTATATTCAGGCCGCATCCTTTGCCGGAATCCTCATCGGAGGCTGGCTGGCCGATGCCTGGTCGCGAACCAGCCGCAGGGCGCGCGGCTGGACGCAGGCCATCGGCCTCATGCTGGCCGGGCCGGGCTTGTTGCTGGTCGCCAGCACATATTCCTGGTGGGTACTCATTCCCTGTCTGGTCTCCTTTGGCCTGGGCAGAGGATTCTGGGATAGCAACCTGATGCCGGTTTTGTGCCAGGTGATCTCAGAGAAATTGCGCGCCACCGCTTACGGCATCTTCAACTCCGCGGGCTGTATCGGCGGTGGTGTCATGGCGCTGGTCGCCGGCGCGTTGAAGAGCACGGTGGGACTTGCCGCGGCACTGGAAATCTCCGCTGCGTCCATCCTGGTCGCCGCGCTGTGCATTGCCGTTCTTTGCTTCACCCGGTTGCGCCCTCCTGCCGTCGCACCTTGGACGCCAGCCAGCAGCAGCGGCGTCACAGAATCGTGAATGGCGATACCGATCCGTGCGCCGGCCGGCTAGGACGTTCAGTGATCGAGCAGCCAGCCCAGCTTGAACTGCACCACCA
>JAJZNH010000882.1 GCA_021811745.1 Acidobacteriota bacterium | reverse complement strand
GTGCTCGCACGGTGTGCCCGCGCTGGGCGTATTGCACAAGGCGTACCGCGTCGGGTTGCGTGTCCCCGATGATATTTCAGTTATCGGCTTCGACAACATACAAATGGCGAAGGTCATGATTCCGCCTCTGACTTCGATTCAGATGTCCCCGATTGACATTGCCAATGCCGCGGTGAAGGCTCTCAAGGATCACATCGAAGGGGATAATCTCCATCGTGAATACGGGGTCGATACACATCTCGTCGTTCGTGAATCTACGTCATTCCCGCCGGGCGCGATGGATGACCTGACGTCTTCACGCAGCGGCGAGCACAACTTGTCCTCTCTTTCCGCCGGCGAATGAGCTATTTCGATTCTGAGCCGTCCAGCGATGCGCAGCGCGGGTGGATAGATCGGATTGCCTGTTCCCGCCAGTCGACAGCGGAATCCAAGGTCCCCGCTGACCGGCCACCGTGAAATGCTGAAAAGCTTGGTTGGCGCCATCGTCCCGCAAAGGCCGCAATCCACTCTACGCCAATCAGAGAGCCGCTATCCGGCATTCATGGTTCTGCGCAGGCGTTGTTCGGCTTCCGCGCTCCAATAACCGCAGTCGAGTTCGAAGAAAACCGAGGTATACGGTATGGTCATCGCCGTCTTGACGATCAGGACACGAAAGACCTGCGCCGCCTGGTCGAGCTTGGCGATGATCTCCTCGTGCGGAAGTTGGCGGACGGCAGCGCCCAGAAGCCCTTCAAGTTTGTCCAGGTAGCCGCGAACACCGGGCGCATCGCTCTCTGCAACAAACGCCAGTTCCTGATCCAGATAAACGTTGGCGCGCAGATGCGCAGATGCGGAGATGGCGCGAAGGACTTTCCGAACCGCTTCATCCTGGCTGCCGCCGGTGAAGATGGTCTCGATGCCGGGCTTCGATTGCGCCGGATAGGCGGAGTCGGCAACCACGATCCAGTTGCGATGACCGAACAAAGGCAATAACTCGCGGAAGCGAATCTCCCAATCGGATGTCGCGGTTCTCTTCTGCATGGGCATTGGGCCTCTCCTTTACGCGTCCTTAGTTCAACCCTTCATCGGCGCAGACGGCCACCTTGCCGCATTTGCCGGATGCCATCAGTGCATAAGCGTCGCCGGAGCGCTCCAGCGGAAAGCGGTGGGTGATGATGGCGGCAGGGTGCAGGTTCCACCGCACCAGGCGTTCGACCAGTTCCTCCATGAGCCAAATGGATGTTACCCAGGAGCCGTAGACAGTCTTCTGATCGTGGATCATGTCCGGCGAGGGGGTGAGCTCCACCGTGCCGCCTTCGCCGACCAAAGCGATGCGACCCCATTTGCGCGCTGCGCGGATGGCTGTGGCGCGCGCAAGCGGGTGCGCGGAGCAATCCACGGCGCGCTCCACACCATGACCGCCGGTGAGCCTCTTGACTTCGGCCACGTTGTCCGGACCGGAGGTCAGTACCTCGTCGCAGAGGTTGAGATCGCGCGCCAGCTTGATGCGTTCGGGAATCACGTCGATGCCAATGATCTTGTGCGCGCCCAGCTTGCGCGAGAGCGCGGCGGCAGCCAGGCCAACAGGACCCAGGCCGGTGATGAGCACGGCATGATTGCCGTTGATGCCGATCTTTTCCAGACCCTCGTAGACCGTGCCAAAGCCGCATGCCACCTGTGCGCCGTCGGCGTAAGAAAGCTCATCCGGCAGCGCAACCAGATCCTTTTCTTCGGCAATCATGTACTCGGCCATGCCGCCGTCGCGCTGCCACCCATAGGCGCGGCGGTACTGCTCGCTGGTGCAGGAGATCATGTACCCGCGCCGGCAATCGTTGCACACGCCACAGCCGGAGATGTGGTAAACAATAACCCGGTCGCCCGTCTTAAAGCGGCGGCAGCCCGGCCCCGTCGCCACAATCTGCCCGCAAGGCTCGTGGCCGGCAATAACCCCCTGGTAGCCTTCGGGGCCCTTGCCCAGATGTTCGTGATAAATAGCGCGGATGTCGGAGCCGCAGATCGTGGAGGCTTTCATGCGCACCAGCACTTCGCCGTGGACGGGCGTAGGCACAGGCACGGTTCGCAGTTCAACGGTGGAATTGCCGGGCAGGTAAGCCGCGGTCATGGTGGCGTTCATGGTTATAACTCCCGCTGTCAGCCTTCACTTACCGGCTTTCAAATTCTAGAGTCCAGCTCTCTTCATCCGCACGAGATTAGCGGCAGCCATCGGGCAGAGCTGAAGGCTGATGGCTGAAATCTGATCGCTCGCTCTTACGGAGGCGTGATCTCGCCATTCAGGTCCCACAGCGCCTCCCAGCCTTGGCCGTCCTTCCATAAAAAGACCTGCCCCTTGATCAGCCGGCAGTTGCGATCGATGGCGGCAATCTGGCCCATCTCGTCGTCGCTGAGCGGCTCACCCACCACGCCTTCCAGGTTGGCGCGGTAGTGATGCACGGAAAACGGAATCGGGATTTGCCCCCGCTGCACGGCCCACTTGATGCAGACCACTGCGGGATGAATCCCATGACGCTCGGCGATGGCGCGGATGACCGGATCTTCGGTCGGTGCGGTGTCTTCAACCGTGCGGTCGCGCTCTGGCCGCCCCGGCGAGCCGATGGGGCAATAGCCCACGGGCTGAATGCCATTCTCGACCACGAAGCGAAACAGTTCCGGTTGCTGGAAGTGCGGGTGCAGCTCCATCTCGTTCACGGCCGGCTTGATGCGCGCGTCGCGAAGCACCAGCTTCAGCTTGGCAACGGTCATGTTCGACGTGCCGATGTTCCGCACCAGGCCCATCTCCACCAGTTCTTCCATCTGCCGCCACGTCTTCATGTAGTTCTCGTGGATGTAGGGCTTGGCGTCCGCGCTGCGCGAAGTGACATCGCAGCCCGGCGGATGAAAATTGGGAAACGGCCAGTGGACCAGGTAGAGGTCCAGATAATCCAGGCGCAGATCGGCGAGCGACTGGCGGCAGGAACCGATCACGTCGTTGTGCCTGTCGTTCCAAACCTTCGACGTGACCCACAACTCCTCACGCCGAATGCCGCTCTTCCGTACGGCCTCCAGCGCGGCCCCGATCTCACGCTCGTTGCCATAAACCGAGGCGCAATCAAAGTGCCGGTAGCCGGCGGCCGCGGCGCCCAGAACCGCTGCGGCAACCTCGGCGCCCGAAACGTGGTCGGAGCCAAAGGTGCCAAGGCCGATCGCGGGCATTAGCGCGCCTGAACTCAGCTTTCGCTTGGGAATCACTGCCGGGTCCACGGGTAGAGAAAGGGATTCGGCTGCTTGGCTCATTCCGGCTCAACACCCCAGAGTATGACTGCAATCTGCGAACAGCTCAGAATACCCTTTTGAGACCGCCATCGGTCAAATCCGCGCACGCTGGTAGTGTTCAGCTTGATGGGTGCGGGCCTCGGCCCCTGCCGTTTTGTCTGCAACTGTCCGTCACCGGATCTCCAAAGCATGTCTCCCATTTCTCCAGACTAGGGTGCCGCGTCCCTCGTTTGGGACCCGATCCCGATCGCCTAAGAAAGCCCGCGCCGCGCGCAAAAGACGGTAGCACCATGGCGCAAGCCTGGGCGAAAAAGTCAAAATTCAGGATCTCAGCCCTCGTAGAGGGCGTGAGAACCAACCCACGACACATGCATCAACCATGAAGACGAGACCATGCCTCTGACGCCCTACGCTAAATTCCTGTCCCTGATCGTCGCAGCCGCGCCTCGCAACGTCGCAGAACCTGCGGTTGCTTCTTAGGCAAATGCCGGCAACCTCCGGTACACGTCACTCCGCTTCATCCTCCCGGTAGAGATAACCCCTTGCGAGTTCGCGGAAACTATCCAGGCTTTTAGCTGCAAGAGCATCGCTCATTGTTAACTCACGGGCTAAGAGATCCGCGGTCAAAGGAGCCGCCTCGAGGGCGGCCCGGGCATCCAGAAACAAGGCCCGGGTGCGCCGCGCCAGCACGTCTTCCACTGTGCGCGCCATCTCGTAGCGCGCCGCCCACACCACATCGCGCCCTTTGTAGGGCAGGCGCGGATGGAGTCCCGCATCGAGCCCCGGATCGGCAGCGGTAAGCGCCCGCACAAGCGGCAGGTCGGAACCATAATTCTGCTCCCATTCGGAAGCGGACGGATCCGCCTCCGGCGTCCAGCCGTGCAGCTTCATCTCCAAAGTCGGCGACCGCCGCTTGGGCAGCGAAGCCACTTCGCAGGCGCGGTCCATCGCATCCTGCCCCATGAGGCGATACGTGGTCCACTTTCCCCCCGCGACCGTCACCAGGCCGGACGGCGAGACCAGAATGCAGTGATCCCGCGACAACTGCGACGTGCGCATGCCCCGCTTCCGCACCAGCGGGCGCAATCCCGACCAGACACTCAGGATCTCCGCCGGCCCCGGCCTGCGATCAAAGTAGCGCGCAATATGGTCGAGCAGAAACTTCTTCTCAGTCGCCAGCGCCCGCGGTTCGATAGAGACCTGATCCACCGGTTCATCCGTGGTCCCGACGATGGTCGCTTCATGCCAGGGAATGGCGAACAACACTCGTCCATCGTCCGTTCTCGGGATCATCAGCGCCGCCTTGGCTGGCAAAAAGGAATGCGGCAAAACAAAATGCGTTCCCTGGC
>JAJZNH010000221.1 GCA_021811745.1 Acidobacteriota bacterium | reverse complement strand
GAGGCCGACAGGCAATGCAGCCAGATCTGCGGGAAGCGCTGCTTGATGCCTTGGAAGAGCCGCTCGAACCAATCGATTTTGAGATCGGGATGGATGCCGCCCTGCATCAGCACGCCGGTGCCGCCCATCTCCACGGTTTCGGCAATCTTCTCGTAGATCTTCTCAAAGTCGAGGATGTAGCCCTCATCGGAGCGCGGTCCCTTGAGCGGCCGGTAGAAGGCGCAGAAGGTGCAGTACTCCGTGCAGAAGTTCGTGTAGTTGATATTGCGGTCGATGATGTAGGTGACCACGCCCTCGGGGTGCAGGCGGCGGCGTACGGCATCGGCTTCATAACCAAGGCCGATCAGATCGGAGGAACGGAAGTAATCGAGGGCCTGTTGGCGGGTAATGGGCATCGCTTCGATTTTAGCAATTCACGAGTTTGCGGCGCGAGTGGATGAACTGGCGGACCGCCGCGGACGGAAGAGAAATACGCCGCGGGTGATCGGCGGGCGCCCCTGCGTCCGCGACAGATTCGCGGCGGTGGAGATCCCGCTGAACAGGATGAAGAAGTCAATAAATGCCCAAAAACGGCCTTTTCGATGTCCGGTCACCATCGGGGAAGAACCTCGCATCTCAGGAGAATGCGCTTTCTCTCCATTAGAAGACCTTGCAGCACCGCCGGTCGCAAAAATCCCAGCAGGAACACTCCGGAGGCGAATGCTCAGGCATAACGCTTCTGGTGCCAGATCCAGGCAGTGCGGATGATGTCGTCGAGCCGTGTGTAGCGAGGCTTCCATCCCAGATCGCGAATGGCCTTCTCGGAGCTGGCGACCAGCACCGCCGGGTCGCCAGGGCGGCGGGGATGGACTTCAGCCGGGATGGGGTGGCCAGTAACGCGGCGCGCCGACTCAATCACCTCGCGCACACTGAACCCCTGGCCGTTGCCCAGGTTGAAGATCAGCCGATCGTGAGCGGCAAGCGCATCGAGAGCCAGCAGGTGAGCGTCGGCGAGATCGGAGACGTGGATGTAGTCGCGGATGCAGGTGCCATCGGGCGTGGGGTAGTCATCGCCGTAAATGCGGATGGCCTGGCGGCGGCCCAGGGCGACATCGAGAACCAGCGGGATCAGGTGGGATTCCGGCTCATGGGCTTCGCCGCGCGTTACACCGCCGGGGCCTTCGGGCGCTCCCGCCACGTTGAAGTAGCGCAGGGAGGCATAGCGGAGGCCGTGGATGCGGTTGAACCAGCCGAGCATGTGCTCGACCAGCAGCTTGGATTCTCCGTAGGCGTTGGTGGGATGAAGGCGCGCATCCTCCTTGATGGGCACCGATTCCGGCTCGCCATAGACGGCGGCAGTCGATGAGAAGACCAGGCGGCGGACCCCGCAGGCAAGCATTGCCTCCAACAAGCTCAGAGTCGAGGCCGTGTTGTTCCGGAAGTAGATCTCAGGCCGCTGCATGGATTCGCCCGCCTCAATCAGCGCGGCAAAGTGGAGCACGCCATCGAAGGGCTGATTGAGGCGCTGGGCGGATTTGAAAACGCTTTCAATGCCCGCGCGATCAGCAACCTCTCCTTGCACAAACTCCACATCTGGCGGCACTAAATCTCGCCGGCCATGGCTCAAGTTGTCCAGGACGACTGCCTGATGTCCCGTTTTGACAAGAAGCTCCGCTACAGTACCACCTATGTACCCGGCACCGCCGGTAACCAAGATCTTCACAAAAAAGACTGTCCTTTCCGCAACTGTTTAGGTTACTTTGAGTCTATTACGAGAGTGGGATGTTGCGAAGCCGATCGCAAGCTTCGGCCTTCGTTCCCTCACGCCGGCACTCCCCGCACGAACGTTTGTGCAGAGTCTCAATACGGCCGGCCGATGGGGTCACGACACCCCACTCAGAGCACAGTAGGAGATATGCTGCTGAAAAGCAAGGAAGTGTGGATTTTTTTGCCGGTTGCCTTGGATGGAGAGTGGAGATCCTGAATGTCCGAGGGCTGTGAAGTGATCCATCGAATTCGCACAACGCCTTGCGGGCCGGGTTTCAACGAAACATGTGCAGAGTTTTCCGTGTCACGCATGATGATCGTAAACGCGGACCACAATCTTTTCCCCATCGACCATAGGCGCATGCAACTTCAATGGAATTTGCATGATAGAGAAAGTGAGGCAGGAAGTCTTCCGCGAATTGCAAAGTGCCGCAATTTGGCAGACTGCGAGTTCCGGGCTGGGTTTCATCCTCTCGGCGGCGAGCAACCGCCAAGCGTCGGCTGGCCGCATATCGCGGGATCGGCCGCGATTCGCGGGAAGGCCGGGAGTCATACTGCGGAGATTTGCCCTCCGCGTGCCATGGCATCTAATCCTCTTATACCAAGGATGCGACAGCACGCAGCCTCAACCGCCCGTACCGAGGTTTTTGAACATGCCGATGAATAATCCCCCTGGATTGACCAACTTTGGGCTGCTTCCCGAGCCCGAGGGCAGAACTGCGTCCTTTGTCACCAGTGCGGTCATCAACCTGATCATCCTTGTTGTCGCCGTCATTGTTGGAATGACGGCCAAGCGCATCGTTACGCAGCACCAGTTCGAGATGACGGAGTTGGTCGTACCCAATACTC
This sequence comes from Acidobacteriota bacterium, assembly GCA_021811745.1. The sequence goes on along the minus strand of JAJZNH010000221.1, from coordinate 2,004 downwards.
CGCCACCGCCTGTAAAGGTCAAGCCACCTGCGCCCCCGAAGCTGCCTCCGCCACCCAAGCCGCCCGAGGTAAAGCTTGAAGCACCCAAGATCCAGATGCCCAGAGAACAGCCCAAGCCGGCGCCAAGGCAGATCCAGATGCAGGCGAAGGTGGCGCTGCCGGCCATAAGAGAGAGCAGACCTGCGATCATCCTGGCTCCGCAACCGAAACCAGCGTTAGCGGCGGCGATGCCGGCGCAGGTGCATCAGGTCAGGCCGTCCACCAAGCCAGTCCATTTGGGACAGCTATTCGGCGTCACCCCTAATCCCAGGGCGGAGCGGCCGGCCACCGTGGCCGCTCTCGGCAACCCCTATGGCGGCATGGAAGGCCGTGCGGAGGCGCCGCGCGGCGTGGTGGGATCGGCGGGCATCGGCAATGGCTTCCGTTATGGCTCAAATGCGGGAATCGTGGGCAAAGTGGCTTCGGCCGGCATTCCGGGCGGTACAGGCCAAGCCACGCGAGCCAGCTATGGCAGAGTGGCCGCGGCTGGGATTCCATCAATGCAACCCGCGGCTGCGGCTCCAAGGATGGTTGCCGAGAAACCCTCCTCCACCAACCTTGAGGTTCTTTCCAAGCCGCCGGTGCACTATACCGCTGAAGCCAGGCAGCTAAGGATTCAGGGCGATGTCGTTGTACGTGTCACATTTCTGGCAACCGGCCAGGTAGTGGTTCACGGCGTGGTGCATGGGTTGGGCCACGGTCTGGATCAAGAGGCTCTCCGGGTAGCCCGCGGGATCCGTTTCCGGCCGGCGACGCGCAACGGCCACCCCATCGACTTGACGACTGACGTAGTCATTACGTTTCAATTGGCTTAGCAATGACATTTGAGATTTGCGCAAGAACCGCACGACTGACTGGGCGCCTGATTATGGCGCGGTGCCTGCAACATGAAATCATGACCTCATGACCCGGAAAGTACTCATTTAGGAGCCTGACACTATGACGTTTCGGAAGTCCTCCCTTATCTTCCTGCTGATTTTTTTCCTGGGCACCGCTTGCGCATTCGCGAGGAAGGTGCCGAAGTACCAGCAGACGCGACCACTCACGCCCGCGGAAGTTGCCCTGGTGCGAAAAGCGATTGCACGGGAAAAAGTGATGATTGCCAATATTCAGCAGCGCACGCCTCTGGTGGAGACTTACATCCAGAACATGAAACCGGATCCGAGCCTCTATGAGATTCCGGCCAGTGACTACTACATGCTTAGCCGCGTGGACTTTGGCAAAGCCTTTTTCGACCAGAGTTATGAACCGCGTGCAGTGGAGCATCGCGGATTCTTCAAAGGCTCGTTCGCGGCCATGACCGGATTGAGCAAACTCCTTGGGCTCGAGCGGTACACCTACAGCCCCAACGGCTTTATGGAGATGATGTTTGTCGATCCCACGGGCTTCGACCAGAATCACTACGAGTTCAGTTTTGTACGCCGGGAGTTCCTGGGTTCGGTTCGCACCTGGGTTTTTGATGTGCATCCCCGGGTGAAGGGCATGGGCAGGTTCTATGGCCGCATCTGGATTGAGGACCAGGACGGCAATATCGTCCGCTTCAATGGCACCTATACCGGGCCGAAACACCAGGATTCCATGAAGTATTTCTTCCACTTCGATAGCTGGCGGATGAATCTGCAGCCCGGATTATGGCTGCCGGTGGCCGTTTACGTCGAAGAGGCGCATCGTACCTCCGACACGAATTCGGTGGGAATCAGAGCGCAGACGCACTTTTGGGGCTATGATCTGAAGCTGCCCACGTCGAACAGTGAAAATGTAAGCGTCACGGTCGATAATGCCGTTGATCAGAGCGGCCAATCCCAGGACGTCGGGCCTCTGCAGGCCTCGCGTATGTGGGTCAACCAGGCCGCGAACAACGTACTCGACAGACTGGAGCAGGCGGGTCTTGTCGCGCCGCTCATTCCTGGCGGCTACGAACAAAAGGTTCTGGATCAGATCGTCATCAACCTGCTGGTGCCGAAC
>JAJZNH010000357.1 GCA_021811745.1 Acidobacteriota bacterium | reverse complement strand
ATGCACCGCGCCACCCATAGCCGCAAGAGTGGCCTTGGAACGGAAGATGTAGACCTTGTTCTCGCGCACCGAAAAGCCCACGGCGCCGGCGCAGCGGTCGCCTTCCATCAACGGTCCGACGATGAATACGCGCTCGAAGATCTGACCTACGCCGCTGCCGAGCAATGCATTCTTGGCCGCCTCGGCAACGATCACCTTGTAGGACTCGCCGTTGATCATCAACTGCCAGCGGCCTTCGTGCACGTACTTGCCGCCTTCATCCTTCCAAATAGGCAGGCCCCACTTCTCAAAGAGATGAACGCTCGAGTCCACGTGGCGCGCGATGTTGGCCACCAAGTCTTCGCGGGTCACTCCCATCAGGTCGTTGCGGACGTAGTCCACGTAGTCCTTGACGGAGTTGGCCCCATCCTTGAGGCCGACATACTGGTTGATGGCTGACAGGCCCATGGCCACGGCGCCGGAGCGGTCCATGGCGGCCTTGTCGACCAGCGTGACCTTCAGGCCCTTCTGCTTGGCCCAATGCGCGGCTTCGACCGCGGCGCCACAAGCCGCCATGCCTCCACCCAAAATGAGAAGATCGGTTTCTACGACAATGACTTCAGGTTTAGGCATGGGCGCCTCCTTTCAGGCTGAAGACTGCGGGCAGCCCCAGCGAAGCCGGCTCGGTGAAAAGCGCGGAGCTGGAGAGATCGCCGTCGGACTGGAAACCGCCGTCCGGAACAGCCGAGCCCTCCTGCGTGGTGCGGATGGGAAACTTGAAACGCTTCAGGGTTCCATTCCTGAACTTCACGGTCCACATAATCGCGTCGGTAGACCGCAGCGGAGTCACGGAGGCGCCCAATGGAACAAAGTCCGCGTAGCCGCGAACCTGGACTGCCTGCGTGGGGCAAATCTTGACGCAGTTGTAGCACTCCCAGCACATCGAAGGGTCGCGGTTGTAGGCCTTCTGCGTGTCCTTGTCCAACACCATCAGGTCGTTGGGACAGATATACTGGCACGCAGTGCGGTCCAAGGCTTTGCAGCCATCGCACTTCTCAGGATTGACAAAGCTCGGCACTCAGCACCTCCAGCAGCACTCAAATTTCTTCCCTGCGGAAGATCTGGTTTCAGATGGTTGGCGCGCTGGAAGAATCAGATCTCATTGCTAGCTCAGATTCCGGCTCTCAGGCTTCTGGCCAGGATCTGCGCTCCCCGATCTGCGCTCCCCTCTTCCCTGCTCCCACTGACTCCGAAGCTCCTGTTCTGCCGGGTGGGCGCCGCCGTCTCAAGATCACTTTGCGGCACCACATCGCCCCTCAATCCAGCGCACCGTGTGGTGAGAATCACGTTCACATCTGCGAACGAGCGATTGCGTTCACTCTCTGAAACCGGAGAGAAGTTTAGGATGAATTGCACTCGAATCTCTGTGACTGTGGTCACGGGTGCAGAGACAAACCATCACATTCCGTTCAGCGCGATGAAAGTCCCTCTTACCACTCGTCGTAGATATTTTCAAGCCACACATTCACTCCTGAGACATTTCTGCTGTTATCCATTCGCTGTTGTCGAGCTATCACAGCGCCGCGCCTCATGCACGGGTCCGGGTATTCCGCCCCATTGTGAGATAGAACACAATGGTTGCCTAATCTACTTTCTAATAAGTCGCATCTGGATGTGAGCTAGCCCACCAACTTACTTTCTTTAAGAAGAGAAGGAAGCGCTATACGGTTTAAAACACCCGATCCTCGAACAATTCACTCATTTCGCACAAAATACCTCAACGATCGGCTCCTATTTTCCGTTCTTTTCCGTTCTATGGAAGGAAACACCAGTTAGTCTCTGTGACCAGAAGCACATTATTTCCATCCGACTCGAGCTACGTTGTAAGCGGGAAGATATTTGTATTCCACGCTACGAGGGAGAGGAAGATGACCATTGCGGTATATATCTCAATCTATGCGGGCCTACTGATTTTCCTGGCGGGTTGCCTGCTGCGCATCCTCGAATACGCACACACACCATTCCATCTACGCTGGGAGCTCTACCCGGTAGCTCATGAGGAACCGCGTTTCCTTCAGCACGGGGGATCGTACTTCGAATCTGGGGAGTGGTGGCTCAGCCCCCAGTCGGTTGATCATCGCAGCGAGTGGACAACCATGGCGCGCGAAATCTTCCTCCTGAAAGGCCTATGGGAGTTCAACCGGCGTTTGTGGCCGCCCTCGTTCCTTTTCCATTTCGGGCTTTATCTTTCCATCGCGAGCGTCAGCCTGGCGGCCGTGGCTGCGCTCGTGGGCGCGCACAGCGGGTGGTTGTGGATCGGGATCGCCGGAGGGTGGATTGGATTGGTGGCCATCGTCATGGTTCTGACCGGAGCTTTGTGGCTGCTCGCGCGGCGCATCGCTGACCCCGGGTTGAAAAACTACACCAAGGCCAGCGATATCTTCAATCTCGCTTTATTTATTGCGGCCTCTGCTTTTCTGGCGGTTGGCTTCCTCGCGCCGGGCGCGCAGCCGGCTTCGATTGTGGAGATTGCCCATGGGGCTTTCCGTTTCGACCAGAACGCGCACATCAGCGTGGCGGCCGGCATCGGGTTGATGCTCTGCTCGGCGCTGGTTGCTTATATTCCCTACACGCACATGGCGCACTTCATCGCCAAGTACTTCACCTGGCATTCGGTGCGCTGGGATGACCGGCGCAACGACGCGGGCAGCCGCGTGGAAAGAAAGGTCGCCGCGTCTCTCGCGTATCGGCCTACCTGGGCGGCGGCACACATGGGGGCAGACGGGAAGAAGTCCTGGGCTGAGATAGCAACCTCCAATCCCGCCGAGGAGGTGCGGAAATGAGCCAACATATTCGCCTGAGCGAACTCTCCCGTCCCGATCGCGAGCCGGTCATTCACCTTGAGAACCAGGACCTGATGCCCTTGCCTGCTCCGTTTGACGATCACGTGCGCAATATCGCCTGGAAGCCGCTATCCGATCAATGCGTCGCCAGTTGCGAATGCGGGCTGGATGACACCTGCGCGGTCAGCATCCCGCAGCCTAAAACTCCCGAGGAAGAGAAGAAGCTTGTCGCGCGTTTTCTCTCGGGGTTGGATAAGCTTTTCGACAAGGAGAACAACTGGACATTCCTTCAACCGTTGCTGCTCACCATGGAGCACTGCACCGGCTGCCAGACATGCGCCGAGGCTTGCCACATCTTCGAGGCCAGCGGGCACAACGAGCTTTACCGGCCTACTTATCGCACCGAGGTTTTGCGCCGCTTGTACTTCAAGTATGTGAAGCATGGCGGCCTGCTCTCGGCGTGGCAGCACGGAAGCGTCCGGCTGAATTGGCCGCTGGTGGCGCGGCTGATTGAGTTGTCGTATCGCTGCAATCTGTGCCGGCGCTGCGCGCAGGCCTGTCCCATCGGCTGCGATAACGGCCTGGTCGCGCACGAGTTGCGCAAGCTGTTTAGCCAAGAGATGGGCATCGCCGCCAAAGAGTTGCATGATCAGGGTTCGATGCTGCAGCTCAAGGTCGGCTCCTCGACGGGCATGACCGCCGAGATTGTGAAAGACAACGTCGACTTCATCGACGAGGACATCAGCGAGAGAACCGGCATCGAGGTACACACACCGTGGGACGTGAGGGGCGCCGACGTACTGCTCATTCACAACGCCGGCGAGATTATGGCCTGGCCGGAGAACCCCGGCGCCTATGCGCTGATTCTGACCATGGCCGGCATCAACTGGACCATGTCCTCGGAACTGGCCGGCTACGATTCCATCAACTACGGCCTCTGGTACGACGACGCGCAGATGGCGCGCGTGGCGCTCAAGCACGCCGAGGCGGCCAAAAAGCTCGGCGTCAAGCGCATCGTGCTCGGCGAGTGCGGCCACGCCCACAAGGCCCTGTGCGTCACCGCCGACCGCCTGTTCACCGGCGATTCCAATATCCCGCGCATGAGCTCCATGCCTCTGCTGCGCGACATAGTGCTTGGCGGCAAGATCAAATTCGATCCCTCCCGCAACGACTTCCCGGTCACGCTGCACGATCCCTGCAACATGGTGCGCCTGATGGGCGTGGTGGAGCCGCAACGGGAAATCTTGCGCTCCCTTTGCCCGCAGTTCCGCGAGATGTATCCCCACGGCGTGGAGAACTACTGCTGCGGCGGCGGAAGCGGCTTTGCCATCATGAGCGGCAACAACTTTCCCGATTGGCGCTTTCAAGTAGCGGGACGCAAGAAGATGGAGCAGATCCTGAATGCCTTCTCCGACTGCATCGGCCCGGAGACGCCCAAGTATCTGTGCGCGCCTTGCAGTAACTGCAAGGGTCAGTTCCGCGACATGCTTGCTTACTACAACATGTGGGAGGAGAACCGGATTTTGTACGGCGGTCTAGTCGAGCTCATCGTGAACGCGATGGTTGACGTGAAGCCGGGATTTATCGAATGGGAGTGGCGCTGAACGAGGCATTGGACGGAAGCAAAGACGCGGCTCACCACGAATCGAAGCTGTGGGGTAGCTGCCTTAGTACAGTGACTACTACCTGTTGTGTTTCTGTGTAGGCAGGACTGCTCTTGAGGGTCGGTAACGCGTAGGTTTCGTGACCACGGCGTTCTCCAGTAACCGATAGAAAAGCA
>JAJZNH010000530.1:2120-4602 GCA_021811745.1 Acidobacteriota bacterium | reverse complement strand
CCCCAGGCGTAAGGCTGGGAGTGCTCGTCCCGGAATCAGATGAATTGCTCGACTTAAACAGAAAATCCCCACCGCGCGCCGAGCCGGAGTTGCGGCGTTTCCATTCCAAGAAACGGCAGCGCCCGCGCTTGGAGCCGGGCCCGTCTTCCGCCTTACATCTTCTTCAGGTTTCTGTTCTAAGCAAGAAGGCGCTGGACCTTCGCTTCAATCACATCCTGCGGCACATAACCCACTACTTGGTCCGCTACTTTGCCGCCCTTGAAAAATAAAAGCGTTGGGATGCCTCGAATGTTGTAGCGCGAAGGAGTGGCGCCATTTTGGTCCACGTTCACTTTGGCTACTTTTAGCTTCCCTGCATAATTAGTGGCGATACCCTCTACTACCGGCGCAATCGCCTTGCACGGACCGCACCAGACGGCCCAGAAATCCACCAGGACCGGCTGCTCGCTTTGCAGCACTTCCTGATCGAAGTTGGCATCGTTCACTTCCAAAATTCCTGATCCAGCCATGATCCTCCTTGCGGACCCGCACGCTTCAAGTGTACAGGAAACCGTCTCCTTTATGATGCGCGACTGGAGTGCAAAGTCGCATACGGCATCGGCTGTTTGATGGCTGGTGCGGAATGAAGGGCGCGCCCGCTTCGAAGAGATTTTTCGGTCTGACATCCGGGAGTGGGATGGGCGATCAAGAGATAAATAGAAGCGCCCGGATCCGTGCAGGACCACGGGCGCTAGAGCAGCCCTCCCCCAGAACTGCTCACGCAGCGAATGTAGGATCTCTGCTCTCGAATAGCAAGCAAACTTCGGTAATAAAATGGTAATCAAAAATCCGGTGATTATCCAGAAAATCAATAGATTCGACGCAGCGATAACCTATTGATAAACCTGTCTTTTCGGAAATGGTTGGCAGGCCTGCGGCGATGGAACAAATTGTGGAATCTATTCCCCATGTCGCGCGTCGATGACGGCGCACGTTCCTCCGGCGAATCGGCAACACGCTTCCGGGCCACGGCAGCGAAGGTTATTGAGAGATGAAAATGCCGAACTAGGACGCAAGATGCGCAAGTCGGCGATGGAGATCGGCTTTTGAGAGGGACGCTTGGAGTAGATCGAGGCCGGGCGGTCGGCAGTCTACTGCGGGGCCGGGAACCAGGCTGGGGAACAGTTGATCGCCGGTGGAGGGCTTTCGATTGGCCGGCCAACGAGCCCGAACAGGACATGGATCTCTCAACCTTGCTGAAGCTGACAGCGATGCAGCCTAGCCATGTTCATTGCTGCGAGCGCCTCGCTCTCAGGAGTCCGATCGGCCGGGGAGGGGAGGGAAATATCTAGTTCCCAGGCGGTTGGTCACGCAACAGCAGGATAAGGCCATGCGCCTCGCCAAAAACGCTTCCCGCCACAGCTTTTGTGACGAAAGTCGCTGTGACTGAAAGGGCATTTCCAGTATCCTCATCGTATATGGCGCGCGAGAGGGGGAAGTAGAACTACGTTGCGCGCCGGACCCTGAGTGACAGCCATGCACACTCTTGCGAAGGCGGACCCGGCGAAAGCAAGAAACGGACCCGAAGCCTATCTTCCCCGCGAGCACGGGGCGACAGCGATGCTTCTCACCCCGATTTTCAGTGTCGCCATATTGGCCCGGACCTGGCATTGGAGCGAGCTTGCGGTTCCGGCGGCGGCCTTTGCAGCCCTCTCCGCAAAGGATCCCGCTGTCCTGCTGATTCGGAAGCGATTTGTGTGGAAGCGCAGAAGTGCCGATTCGTCCGCGGCCTTTCACTGGCTTGTGGGTTGGAGTGTTGTGCTGATGGCGAGCGTGGCAATTCTGTTCGCAACCTGGCCGCTCAAGGCTTTTGGGGCCGTGGCCGTCGGCGTTGCCACATTTGGCTGCATTACCATGATCGTCAATCTCAAGAATCGCCAGCGCTCGACACTTTTCCAGCTTGCAAGCGCCGCAGCCTTGACGTCGACATCTCTGGCGGCATGCATATCTGCGAAGGGCTCTATCGCGCCTTGGTGCTGGTGGTTTTGGGCTTTAACCGCGATGCAGGCAGGCGCGGGAATCCTGGTGGTTCATGCCAGGCTCGATGCCCGGATTGCCCTTCGAAATGCCTCGGCCGCGAGCCGGCAGTTTCGCTACGCTGCCCAGACTGCTGCGGGACTGCTCCTGTGTGCGGCGGTTACGGCAACGATCCTCAGGCGGCCATGGATCGCCCTGGCTCTCGCATTGGCCGCCGTAGGCTACGCCTATGACCTGATGAGGCAGAAGAATCCCGCTTCCCTCCAGATGCCGCTTAAGACTGCCGGACAGCAGGCGCTCATGCTCTCCACCCTGTATTCCGCGCTGTTGATCGCTGGTCTTTGGTAAGGAGATAGCGAATATTGACGTTTCCTGGTCAGAGCCTATCGTGCGCTCGACCCGACGCGCAGGTGCTTCATCCGGCTCGCCGCATCCGCCTCGGCAATCGATGGAGCGGGATCGAAGC
>JAJZNH010000530.1:0-2110 GCA_021811745.1 Acidobacteriota bacterium | reverse complement strand
GTATCATTATTCCTGCGGAACTGTGCGCGAACGGGTTCTGTATTCAGTAGGATTGGACCAGGAAAAGTGAGCTGGGCGCTGCCGAGGGTGGCCGGTGAAGGGAGATCTTATTGGTTGAAGGTCCTGGTGGTTATCAGCAGCGCAGTGGAGGCGCGTTCGAAGAAAGAAGTCTTCGCGTTCCTTACCGAATGTGGTTCCTCTCCCTGCTGATTTGCACGCTAGCCATAGTGGTCTCGTTCGTGTACCTTGACGTGCCAATCGCCCATTATGTCTATGGGCTTTGGGCGTCGGCAGAACGCTTGGCGAAGGGACTTACCAGTGCCGTTCTTCTGGGCGTCGAAGCGGTCGTTGCACTCACGCTGGTTATCCTTCGCATCAGGCGCGGACATCTATCGTCTCTTCGTGAGACGACCGTGCTCGCATGTCTCACCTCTATCTGCGCCTACGCAATTAACAGCGGTACGCTCAAGTATTTCTTTGGGGTGCCGAGTCCGGCGGCCGTGATGCACGGCGCCCGCCATGCCTTCAATCTCCTCAGCGGCTCTTCCAACAGCAGTTTCCCCTCGGGGCACATGGTTCTGGCCGGAGCTTTCGCCGGTGTTTTCATGCGGCTCTATCGAGCCAGTCTCCTGCTGTTCTCCGCACTACTGCTTATTGCCGCATTGCTGCTAATTGCCGGTGACTGGCATTTCGTCAGCGATGTCATCGCGGGAACGTTTGTCGGCGTCTCGGCTGGTTTACTGGCCGGCGAGGTCTGGCTCGCTCATGTCAAATAGCGCATGACACTACAGGCCGTCCGTCGCTTGACGGCAATCATTGAGCCGGATTTGTTCTCCCCGTCGGCACGGTGCAAGATTGCCATGAGTATCTGGCAAGAGTTGCGCTTAGACGCTACGTCCTGGATGAATGCCGGTCTGCCGTGGAAATCTTTCCCAATGGAGAGCGTCCCAAGCCTCTAAGTGCAGTGCGTCGCGGATCTCGGCGGTTATGATTCCTGCTTGCGCCGCGCCTGCACAGGCGGCGATAAGCGGTACCTCCAGGCGTGAGCCTGGGGATGCAGGTGTGATCCTTAGATCCAGCCCCCGCAAGGGGGTGTGTAAGAGACGGATTTTAGCCCTCCTGCAATGCCTGACGATAATCGGCATTTTGAAGGACGCTCCGGACTGGAATCGCTCTTGAATCATTCCCTGCGGCGTAAGATTTCTGCGCGGCGCTCAAGAGCTGTTCGTCGCCAGAGTCAGGAAGGCCTCTCTGATTCACCCTGGCTGAAATCCTCTGCCGATTTTTTACAGGCGATAGCGTAAGAGGCGTTGCCGCTCTCAGACTTCCACCGGCAGCTCAGCCGAGAGAATATTCATCGGCGTAAGCCCGCGCTGGCGCAGGGCGCGCAGGCTGAGCGCGTCGTGGCGCTTGGCCAGGCGTCGGCCGTTGTGGTCCACTACTAGGCGGCAGTGGTACCACGAGGGATCGTTGTAGCCGAGGGCGCGATTCAGCAGAATCTGGCGCGCGGTGGATTTGAGCAAGTCGGCGCCACGCACCACTTCGGTAATCCCCATGGCTGCATCATCCACCACGCAGGCAAGCTGGTAGCTGGGCCCGCCACTACCCCAGGGACGAAGACCTGTGCGTGCGAACCCCAGATTGCCTTCGCGCCGCCACACCACAAAGTCTCCGAAATCCACGCCGGCGATGAAGCGCTGCGGACCCAGGTTCCGGTCCACAAACTCCACCACCTCGCCATCCGGCACACGGAACCGCCAGTTGCTCCCGGCCGGCGATTCCAACTCGCCTGAAGTGGGTCCGGGCAGTTGCGGAACAGGGCCCTGCAGGTGGCGGCAGGTGCCCGGGTAGACGGGCTCGTCATCCATGGCGCCGAGTTTGCCGCCTCCCTGGGCCGATTGCACGCGTTCATGCGGCGCGCCCACCGCGCCTTCCAGGTCCTTGCGTGAACAGCGGCAAGGAAAGAGATAGCCTCGGCGGAGCAGCTTGCGCCAGGCAGCCAGGTACAGGTCGCGGCGCTTGCTTTGCACGTAGGGCGCACACGGCCCTCCACGGTCCGGACCCTCCTGCCAGCGGATGCCCAGCCAGCGCAGGTCTTCGAGCGCCGCAT